>OMUE01000203.1 GCA_900314165.1 uncultured Acidaminococcus sp. | reverse complement strand
TGTATTCTGGGGTTTTACACATTACAATAATAATGGAGAGCTATGAAAACTCTTTCATAACTTTTTTGCTATAGGATTTTACCGGAAAGGGGTTTTACTATATGAATAGTTTTTTCGTGGCATTAAGCGCTGTTATCCCTCTGATGATCTACATGGGCATCGGTTTGCTGGCCCAGAAAAAAGAGGGATTTACCGATAAAATCATCGCAAACTTCAATAAATTAGTGTTTCACGTCTTCCTGCCCGCCAATATGTTCGTGTCCGTGTACACCAGCGACGTGAAAAAGACCCTTCAGCCTTCCCTGGTGCTGTATTGTTTTGGCGGCATCCTGGCCATTTGGCTGCTGAGCTTTCTCATCATTCCCCGCTTTACCTCCGACAACCGGAAACGGGGGGCCCTGATTCAGCTCATTTACAGAAGTAACTTCATCCTGCTGGGCACGTCCATTGTGGAGAGCCTCTTTGGCCCGGAGGCCGCAGCTCTGCCCATGATGGTCGCTGCTTTTGTGGTATCCGAGTTCAACGTACTGGCCGTCTTTACCCTGGAATATTATCGCAGCAACAGCCAGGGCTTCAACCTGAAGAAAATCCTTTTGGGCTGCCTGAAGAATGACATGATCATCGGCGCCATTGTAGGGGCAGTCTTCAAAATCCTTCCCTTTACCTTGCCGCCCTTGCTCCTGAAGCCCATTATTACTGTATCCCGCTGCACCACGCCGTTTGCCCTGATCGTACTGGGGGCGTCCTTCAATTTCCAGTGCATCATGAACGAATGGAAAGCCATCTTTTGGGGCGTTGTGGCCAAGCTGTTCCTGAACCCGCTGTTGTTTATCGGCGGCGCCGTCCTGTTGGGCTTCCGGGGCAAGGAACTGGCTACGATCATGGCATTGGCCGCTACCCCTTCTGCTGTGGCCGGCTTTGCCATGGCTAAAGAAATGGACAGTGACGCGGACCTGACCGGCAGCTGTGTCATCATTACGTCCGGCCTATCCTGTGTGACCCTATTCCTTTGGGTGTATTTCCTGAATGCCTTTGGGTATCTATAATCTGGTTGATTTTGGAGCGTGCAGAGTATGGAAAAAATCGATCCATCTTTATCAAAAGAAAAAAGAATATTGATCGCCGCAGAACAGGTGTTTTCCAGGAAGGGCTATGCTCAGGCTACCCTGGACGAGATCATCAACATCGCCGATACAGGCAAAGGAACGGTCTATAAGTATTATAAAAATAAGGAGAACCTTTTCTATACTCTCATCAAAGGGAAAAATGATGTACTCGTAGAAGAATTGCAACAGGCTGTGGAGACTAGTGAAGGCTTCTGCAATCAGTTTTTGGCCTATCTTAAAACATTTATTCCTTTTCTGCTGTCCAATAAAGTTCTGTGGAGCGTCACCATGTTTGAAATCATGGCCGAACAGGCCGGATGGCGGCTGCGCTGGAATCCGGATACCCGGGATTACGAGATGGAAGTCTTGTGGGGCAAGGGGCCCAGCCAGGAAGAAATCGCGGAAAAGGTTCGCTATGCCGAGGTCTTGCGGGCTGAAATCGAAATTCTGGAGTATCTCCTGCGAGATTCCATAGAAGCAGGCTATCTGCAGCCCATCCCAGATCTGCAGATGATGACCCAGAATATCTATTTCTCCGTGTGCATGATGTGCTTTCAGGGTGTGGTCACTCTGGAAAATCTGGACAGCTACATCGAGGGCATGCTGGACCGCTTCCTCTATGGACATTTGGTAAGGTAATTCTTGTGTCAAGCGAAGAGCGAAGAGTAAAGAGCAAAGAGGCCCTGCGGGGCAAGGAGGTATAAAATGCAGAAATTTTCGATTCCTTTCGGCAAGGAAAAAGTCCAATTTGAATTACCTGATCATCAGGTGGCAGGGGTCCTGGTATCCCATGCCCATGAATACAAAGCACCTAAATCCGAAGCGGAGCTGGTGGCAGACGCTCTGGCAAACCCGATCGGCAGTCCCCGGCTCAGCGAATTGGCCAAGGGTAAACGGACCTGTACCATTATCTCCAGCGATCATACCCGTCCCGTACCCAGCCATGTAATTATGCCCCAGCTGTTGGCCGAACTGCGCAAAGGCAATCCGGACATCGATATTACCATCCTCGTTGCCACAGGCATGCATCGTCCGACGACCCATGAAGAGCTGGTGGCTAAATATGGTGCAGAAATCGCGGATCATGAAAAATTTGCCATCCACAACAGCCGGAAAGATGAAGACATGGTCAGCATTGGAACCCTGCCTTCCGGTGGGGAATGCCTCATCAATAAACTGGCTGTAGAGACAGACCTGCTGGTGTCAGAAGGGCTCATCGAGCCCCACTTCTTTGCCGGAATGTCCGGCGGCCGTAAATCCATCCTGCCCGGTATCGCCAGCAAGATTACGGTCCTGGCCAATCACTGCTCTGAATTTATCGACAGCCCCTATGCCCGCACCGGCG
This sequence comes from uncultured Acidaminococcus sp., assembly GCA_900314165.1. The sequence goes on along the minus strand of OMUE01000203.1, from coordinate 9,609 downwards.
TCCTGGAAGGCAACCCGATCCACAGGGATATGCTGTATGCGGCTAAAGTCGCCAAATTGGCCTTTATCTGCAACGTGGTCATTGATGCGGACAAAAAGGTCATTGCGGCCTTTGCCGGCGACAGGGAGAAGGCCCATTATGCAGGCTGCGAATTTGAAATGAAGCTGGCCGGCGTGAAGCCCGTACCGGCGGATATCGTAATTACCACCAATGGCGGCTACCCCCTGGATCAGAACATTTATCAGTCCGTCAAGGGCATGACCGCAGCAGAAGCGACCTGCAAAGAAGGCGGCGTCATCATCGATGTGTCCGCCTGCAACGATGGCCATGGCGGAGAAGATTTCTTTAATACGTTGAAACAGGCGGACGACCTGCAGAAGGCCATGGATGAAATTCTGGCCAGAAAGCGGAACGAGACCATCTTTGACCAGTGGGAATCCCAGATCCTCCTCCGGATTTTGCTGAAATACACTGTCATCATGGTGACGAAGGCTCCGCGGCAGATGGTAGAAGACATGCATATCCGCTATGCCCGGGACATTCAGGAAGCCCTGGCCATGGCCCAGGACATCCTGGCGCAGAAGGGCATCACCACACCTTCCATCACCGTCATCCCTGATGGCGTGTCCGTCATTGTGAAGTAAAGCATTTTTAGCGCAGAAATGGCCCGCTGGGCTGCTATCTGATCACGATGAGCGTGCGGCAACGTGCGCTCATTTTTTGCGCTGGGCAGAGCCCTGTCGAAGCTGGCGAGGGGGTAGTCCCGCGGACTACTAGCCAACATCTAACGTCTTGCCCAAGCCCTTCTATGCTACCCCAAACAACTCCGCCTTTTCTTCCGGGCTGATAGGCCAGTGATAGCCGTAGCCAAACTTTTCCCGGCGCTTGATGCGGCGCTCTTCCAGGGCCGCCAGCCGCTGCTCCCACGTAGTAGGAAACAGGTCCTGTAGCTGACCTGCCAGCTCCCTGGGCACGACTATTAAACCATGAGGACCCAGATCCAGATAGTCACTCTGGTTCACAATCGTGTTCATGGTTTTATTTATATATTTATTTATATTATTATTGCTATCGTACTGTAGTACATCCTCTTCTCCGATAAGAGTACTACAGTAACGGGGTATTTCTCTTCGATCACAGTGTAAGCGTAAAGATTTTTTAAATTGTCTTTGACTATAACCCCTTTCTCTATCCATAGCTCTATCCTTTGGCAACCAGGTGGAAACCAATGGGCTGCCGGGAGCAAGCGAAGAGCGAAGAGCCAAGAGCGAAGAGGGCCGCTCGGCGGCAGTCGCCCCCGTGAGGGGGAGAGGGCCAGCGAAGCTGGCGAGGGGGTAGTGCGGAGCACCATTTTCACCTGTTTCTTCTTCCACAGGTTCCGCAACAACTACAGGACATTCTTCAGCAGCTTCTTCCATAGCTTCTTCCATAGGCTCGGGTTCAGGGCATGCTTTGGCCTTGGACTTGCGGGCCTTTTTCTTTTTGATCTCGTCAAAGGTATGGAATTCACCAGTGCTTTGTTTGTCTTTGACCTCCTCCTTCAGGAAATACACGCCGTTCTTATTCCAGCACAAGAGATCCCGTTCTTTCCGGATACTGGGACGGTAAATCTCTTTTCGGAGAAAATTATGCATTCTCCAGTGTCTAATGACCATGTTGCCACTGGGGAAGCTGATCAGATAGCCATTGGTGACCAATTCCTCCAGTTCTTCCGGAGAGCAGCCAGCCATACGGGTGACGCACCTGGGGTTAGCAAGGAATCCGTCGTCATCTGCATTAATCACAAGTTGAGGATACAGGCACTTGGCACCTTTACTCATTCCAAAATATTTATCACTACTCATTACGTTATAACTTAACATACGATGTGAAGCCATGGGCAGGACCTCCTTGGATACTTGGATAAAGCGAATAGCGAAGAGCCAAGAGCGAAGAGGGCCGCCCGGCGGCAGTCGCCCCCGTGAGGGGGAGAGGGTCAGCGAAGCTGGCGAGGGGGTAGTGCGGAGCACACATCTCTTCGCTATTTTCTTGGAAATTGCACGCAAAAATACCAGGCACTATGCAGCAGCCTGAAAAGAATTAAGAGCTGTCAGCACGAGTCCTGGTAATGGCCATATTCAATTTGGGTCTCCATGGCATGGAAAACAGCCTGGCACGTGGTCAGACGGGTTGCGAAAAAGGTTGTGGATGCAGATACGTGTTGTACAATACTGGGCATGTAGTCTCCTTGTAGATTAGGGATTAGGGGTTAGGGAAACAGCGTTTGACAAGTAGGATTAGTGAAATCTAATTTTTTAATATGTCTAATGCACATAAACGAATTATAACTCATATCTGATAATTTGACAAGAAAATAGGCAAAAATGAACAAATTGTAATGATTATTTTTTAGTGAGTTCTCGCTAAAAAGGCTGAGAAAGTGTCTCTTGGAAAAATACACACTCTATACTTCGATCACAGAGAGTACTGGTTTTTTATATTATCTTTATTTATATTTACTTAACTTATCTTAGGGATACCATTTGGCACCAAGTGGTTGACACTTGGTATACCATCTGGAAAAAAGCTCTTAGATCCTGATTTTATCAGGAGTTTCAAGCATTTTCACCATCAATAACCAGAAAATTCAAAATGCCGAAATACCCAAATTGCACCCATTAGGTTGTCTAATTGTCTCCCAGTTGGTATGCCATTATGCTACCAAAGCGGCACCAAGTGGTATACCAGGTGGGGACAGAATGGCAACCTGAAAAGTTATAGAAATTGAAAAAATGAATTTCTTAAAATAAAGCAGTTGTTACAATGTGTCTACTTTAGAAGATACACTCCTAAGAGTATTCAGCTTGAAGGTTGCCTGTTGCATAACGCAACGGCCAGGTGTAGGCCGTAATGGAACGTTGCTTCCTCGAACATCCGCTATGGTCGGAGTGGGCCGCTGGCGAACAATTGCAATAGAATCCTCGGTGGGCTTATCTTGCGATAAGCCCCTACGGATGCGTGTCGGACATTCGGCGTTTTGCCGAAAGCAGGGCGAAAAACCGTAGGGGCGCATCGTGAGATGCGCCCATCAAGAATTCACTTTATAACATTCTCATTTTTTCGTATAATATAACTATCACATACGAGAAAAGGGAGGAATCTTTGGCAAGCGTTACTTTGGCTGAAGATTCTTTTTTATTTTGCAAGGAGAAATTTTTATGATCGAGATGAAAGTGCTGAAGGCACAGTATCCGGCACGAGTTAAAGATTATCTGTGGTCCAGGGAGACCCGGCAGACAGTGGAAATGCTGCAAGAGGGAAAATCTCTGGACGAGATCAAACAGCTTAGTGAAACAGAAAATGTCTATAACGCCATATCGAAAAGCCGTGCCAATGAGATCCGCACGGTTGTCTTTCGTCGGCTTAGAGCTGTTGACGAGGCATTTCTGGCATTTTTTGCGGATCAGCCTGTGGAAATTCAAAAACTGCTCTGCATCGTCCTTGTCCTGCTGACGGATCATACGTTCTTGCGTTTCATGGATGAAGTGTACAGGGAAAAACTCATTGTAGGCAATACGGACCTGGCAGATGCGGATTTCTTCAGCTTCCTGCACAAGCTTCAGGCAGAAGATGCCCATGCCGCAAAATGGACGGATGCTGCTTTGGGTAAAATCCGAGACAATTTCAAGAGTATACTGAGAGAAGGAGGATTATTGACGGAGTCAGGCAATCCTCGTAAGATCCTGCGGCCCCTAATGGGTAAAGAGCAGGAAGATTTCTTTCAAGCAGAGGGCATAGGCTATCTGTACAAAATCTTGGCAGGAGAACGGGAATGAAGAATATCGAAGAACGATTGGATATCCTGGAAGAAAAAATGCGCAGCGAAGAGTTCCGCAGCAATACAGGCCTGGCTGGAGAAGTAGGGTACTACGTGTTTGACTACGCACCTCAGGAAGAGCTTATCGTCCGCAAACGGGTTCAGGCCCTGCAGGACACGGACACCCGGTTGAAGTTCGGCTATGACTTGGTAGTCTTCGACCTGTACGAGCTCATGCTCCAGCTGCTACAGCAGGAAGACGTACTGGACGACCTGAAGGATCTGGAAGAAGAGGAGGGCACCCAATATGTGTTCGATGCCATTTCTGACGTGCTGCGGTTCAACGAGGATGACAGCCTCATGATACAGTACATTCTGGAACACACCCCGGAGGACTCCGTGGTATTCCTGACAGGCGTGGGCAAGTGTTATCCCATCCTGCGGTCCCACAAGATCTTGAATAACCTGCATCAGGTCATGGATCACTGTCCCGTGGTCCTGTTCTTCCCAGGCAAGTACACTGGCTCGTCCCTGCTGATTTTCGGCGAAGACAACCACGACCGCAATTCCAATTATTACCGTGCGTTTCCATTAGTGGAACACTAACGAATTATTCCTGTCCGCCCTTTTCAAGGGCGGGGGACCGTTGCTTGCAACGGTGGTGGGTTTATGCAATAAGCCTATCACCACGATTTTTTAACCCACCATCCACTGCTGCGCAGCGGATACCTCCGCCCTTGTAAAGGGCGGACATAATGCAAAGGAGCCATCATGCAGATCAAAAACATGTTCGTAAAACCCATTGACCGTGACATCAAAGGTGTTATCAAGGTGGGCTCGGCCAGTGAAGAAAATAGGAAACAGGAACTGGAAGAATACGTAGTCACGGACGAGCTGAAAAAGCATTTGGAGACCTTTTTCACGAACTACGTGTACAGCTTCGATCACGACGTGGACAAAATGGGCGTTTGGATTTCCGGCTTCTTTGGCAGTGGTAAATCTCACTTCCTGAAGATCCTGTCCTATATCCTTGACGATACCCTGGTAGACGGCCGTCATGCCATGGAATACTTCTCCGACAAGGAAGCCATTACCTCCGATCCGGAGCTCTATGCCAAGATGCAGCGGGCCGCTCATACGCCCACTCTGTCCATCCTGTTTAACGTAGACTCCAAGAGCCAGTCCACAGCCAAATCCGACAGTAACGCCATTGTGACCGTGTTCAACCGCGTATTTAACGAAAAGCTGGGCTACGATGGTGCCAATCCTGCTCTGGCAGACCTGGAACGGACGTTGGATGAGGAAGGCCGCTATGAGGAATTCAAGGCTGCCTACAAAGCTGTAAACGGTGTGGATTGGCTGGACGACCGCAGCAAGATCCGCGTACACCGGAAATATATGGTGAAGGCCCTGACCCAAATGGGCTATATGTCCGAAGAGGATGCCCAGGACTGGGTGAAGTCTGCCACTACGGAAAGCTACAAGATTGCCCTGGAAGACTTTGCGGCCCGGGTTGCCACGTATATCAAGCGCTCCGGCAAACGGGTGGTGTTCCTGGTGGATGAAATCGGCCAGTTTATCAGCTCGGACTCCCGGCTCATGCTGAACCTGCAGACTATTACGGAAGAACTGGGCAGCCAATGCCACGGCAAAGCCTGGATCATCGTCACGGCCCAGGAAGCCATAGATTCTATGACGGACCCGGACCGTATGGATACGAACTTTACCCAGGGTAAGATCGACTTTTCCAAGATTCAAGGCCGCTTCAATACGAGATTGTCCCTGACGTCCATCAACGCGGACGAGGTCATCCGCCAGAGAATCCTGAAGAAGACGGATACGGCAGAAGCTACCCTGAAAGCCCTGTACAGCGCCGAAGAAACCTCCATTCAGAATGTGGTAGATTTCCGGGATATTTCCCTGGAACTGACAAAATACAAAGATGAGGCAGAATTTGCGGCAGACTATCCTTTCCTGCCATACCAGTTCAAGCTGTTAGCAGACATTCTGGAAGCCATCCGCAAGAACAGCTCCTCCGGCCGGCATCAGTCCTCCGGGGAACGGTCCATGCTGGGAGCCTTCCAAAAGGCGGCTATTACCCTGAAAGAGCAGGAAGAAGGGGCTCTGGTGCCTCTGTACCTGTTCTACAACGATTTGGACCAGTTTATCGACCACACCCATGCGGTAGTCATCAAACGGGCCGAGGAAAGCGAACGGATCAACCCGAACCATGAAAAAGACTGCTTTGCGGTCAACGTGCTGAAGGTGCTGTTCCTGTTGAAATATGTGGACGGCGTGCCTCTGACGGAAACGAATATCGTGAACTTCATGGTGACGAATATCCATGAAGACAAGGCTGCTCTGCTGCCCAGAGTCCAAGAGGCACTCCAGGTCCTTATCCGTAGCCTCATGGTGGCCCAGGTCCAGGATACCTATGAATTCCTGACGGACGAAGAACAGGATATCAACCGGGAAATCCAGAACCGGGAGATACCTACCAGCGAAGTCATCAAGAACATCGGTACCGTTATCTTTGACAACATCTATAAAAGCAACCGCTACCGGGTCAGCCGTTTCAACGGGGCCTATGTGTATGCGTTCAACAAGAGCGTGGATGAACAGCCGGTGAACCTGAATCAGCAGAACAATCAGCTGGGCATCCGGTTCATTACTCCTTACTACGGCGGCGATGCCGGGACAAACCTGGACAGCACCCTGGGGCTTATGTCCGTCCAAAATAACGAAGTCATCTTCAAGCTGCCGGAAAACAATGACCGTTACCTTCGGGAACTGAAGAACAATATGAAGATTCACGACTATCTGCGCAAGGTGCCGGATCCCCAGAAAGGCAAATCCACGATCCTGAGGGCTACGAAGAATCAGGAAGCCGCCCAGAGTGCAGAATATGCCAAGAAGACCCTGGCAGAAGCCATCGGGCAGGCAGAAATCTTCATCAACAATAAAAAGATTACGGAGATCAAGACCACGAACCCGGAAGGCCGGATCAATGAGGCTCTGGGGAGACTGGTAGATATCGTGTACTTCAAACTGGCCTATATCACAAAAGAGAAGAATGACCAGGATATCAAGGAGCTGTTCAAAAAGCAGCCGGAAAGCACCGTCCTCATGCCTGTGGCTCCGCAAAAGGACAATGAACATGCTCTGGAAGAAATGAAGGGCTTCATCAAGGAACGGACGGACTACTACGATTCTGTGTCCTTCAAAGACCTCATCGACTATTTTGCCAAACCGCCCTATGGGTATAACGAACTGGATACTCGTTGGCTGGCCGCTGAGCTGTTTAAGGAAAAAGAACTCAGTGCCTACCTGGATAAGGAACCGGTCAGCGAATTTAACCGGAAGCCTGAGGAATTAGCCCAGTACTTTACCGTTGGGAAGTTCAGGGATAAGATGCTGTTCAAGGCCAAGGAAGTTATTTCTCCGGCCTTCCTGAACAGCTGCAAGACCATCATGAAGGATCTGCTGAACAAGACGGTAGTCGCCACCGATCCGGACAAAATCCGTGTGGATCTGGTAGAAGGCGTGAATAACCTGAAGGACCAGGTAAAGCGAATGCAGGACATCTGGAAATACAACCAGGAATTCCCCGGCAACGAGAAGCTGGGAGAAATCAGCAGAGCCTTGACGAACCTGCAGGACAAATACCGGGACAATGGGGTCTTCAAATACCTGAATCAGCAGGAAGATGACCTGCTGGATCTGGCAGAAGATCTGGCACCGGTGCAGACGTTCTACAAAAATGAAAACCAGCAGAAAATCTTTAAAGAGAATGGCTTGGAAGCTGTGCAATTATATGAATCCAGTGAGATCTACCTGCGGGATAAGTCCCGCATCCAGGGCATCTATAACCAGATACATGAGATTGTCACGTCTCGTACGCCCTATGGGCGGATAAAAGATCTGCCGGCTTTATTTGATACGTTCCGGGATATGTATATGGAAGTGCTGACCGAAAAAACTCAGCCCGTGCTGGATGCCATTCAACAGAATGCACAAACTGTGTTGGATGAACTGAAAGGTAAGGAATATGAGACGGACTATTCTCCAAGAGTCCTGCGGGATTTTACTGCCTTGAAGGATAAGGCAGAACATGAAAAGAATATTGCCAGCCTGTTAGGCTATCAGACTCAGGCAGAAAGCCTGTGCGAAAGCTATCTGAATGAGTTTTCTCGGATAGTTCCTTTTATTATTGATCCTCCAGGTCCTGGCCCTAAGCCTCCAAAACCTCTTAAGCCCAAGAAGAAGGTTGTTCTTGCAAAATATATGGGCACTCCCGTTTGGAAAATTCATAACCAACAGGATTTGGATGCTTATATCACGGCGTTTAAGAAGCGGCTAGAAGAGAATCTGAAAGATCTGGACGAACTGCAAGTGAAATTTTAAAAGGACGGGACGATATGGATAAATCAGCCATCAAGAAATTTGCCACCTGGGCTCGGGTCCAGCTGAAAAATGAAGTTCAGAAACAGGCTGCCGTCATGGGCATTACGACTGCTGCCATCCAGGAGCCCCTGCCGGCTTCTACCCGGGAAATCCTGTATTTCGACCAGGGCACCGGTACGCCTTCGGCTCTCACGGGGAGTACCATCCGTTTGCGGGAAAAAGTTGTAGAAGACCTGAAGCAGCGCATGCTGTCTACGGACTATGCCACGGCGTTCGAGGCTTTTGTAGAGACTATGGCAGCTACCTGGTTTAACAGGCTGGCCGCCGTCCGCTACATGGAGGTCAATGGCTATATTTCTGATGGGCTGTGGATCCTGGGCTCCCAAGTTCCCGGCAAAATCGACCCGGATCTGGTGACGACTCCTCTGGACAGCAATCTGGAATTTACAGCTGACGAAAAACGGCAGCTGCTGACCTGGAAGGAGAATCAGCAGCTGGACGAAGTGTTCAATTTCCTGCTGTTGAAACGCTGCCACCAGTTGGCGGATATCCTGCCGGGCCTGTTTGAAAAGTCCGGGGATGTGTCCGATTTCTTCTTCCATTCCAGCTTTATCGACAAAGAGGGAGTAGTGTACCACCTGACTCATGACATTCCTTCCGAGGACTGGCAGAATCAGGTCCAGATCATCGGCTGGCTGTATCAGTACTATAATGCGGAGCTGAAGGATCAAGTATATGCAGGACTGAAAAAGGGCCAGAAGGTCACGAAGGAGAAGATTCCGGCGGCTACCCAGCTGTTCACCCCGGATTGGATTGTCCGCTACATGGTAGAAAACAGTTTAGGCCGGATTTGGATCCAGGGCCATATCAGCGACCCTTCCCAAGAAAAAGACATGGCTGAGAAGTTTGGCTGGAAATATTACCTGCCGGAGGCTCAGCAGGAACCGGAAGTGGAAGAAAAATTAAAGACCATCCGGGCAGAGTATGCCAAGCTGCGACCGGAAGATCTCTCGGTATTAGAAATGCAAATCCCCGTATTGATAAAAGAACTTTTCGCACCCCAAATCTTGAAAATCGCTTGATATATGGGCTTTTGAAGCATGCCGCTTCGGAAGTCCATTTTTTATTTTTCGGCAAAAAATTCATTTGCACATTTTTCGTATCAAATTTTCTGAAAACCAAAATGCACAACATTTGAACGGTAGGTTAAAGGGTATCGTTCTATAGTTTGATAATCGTTCATGATTTAGATGACAAAAGACTCCGTGCAGACTTTCTCAGTTTATGCCAATCATCTATAATTTCCAGAATATTCTCGATACGAAAACAAAGAATACCCACAAGTTTTAAATGAAGCACCGGTTTGGGAAGGATACTGATATAAACAGAAACAAGTGATGCTAAACTTA
>OMUE01000223.1 GCA_900314165.1 uncultured Acidaminococcus sp. | reverse complement strand
CTGTCATAAGGGTGGTACCACGGGCTCATAGTCTCGTCCCTTCGGGGACGGGACTTATTTTTTTGGAGGTGTAAAACGTGAGCAAGGACAAGCAAAACGATAAGTACAGCGCAACGCTGAACCTGCCGCAGACCGATTTCCCCATGCGGGCCGGCCTGCCGAAACGGGAACCGGACTTCCTGGATTTCTGGTATAAGAACGATGTTTATGGGCAGAAACAGAAGCTCCATGCCGGGCACAAAAAATTTGTGCTCCATGACGGCCCTCCCTATGCCAACGGCAAGATCCATCTGGGCCATGCCCTGAATAAGATCCTGAAAGATATCATCATCAAATATAAATACGCCCAGGGCTATGATACCCCCTACGTACCGGGCTGGGATACCCATGGTATGCCTATTGAACACGCCTGCCTGAAGGCAACGGGCGTGGACCGGCATAAACTGGCTCCCTTGGACCTGCGGAAGATGTGCTTGGACTATGCCAAGAAATGGATCGATATCCAACGGGAAGACTTCAAACGGCTGGGCGTACTGGGCGACTGGGATCATCCCTATGTGACCTTCGACCATCATTTCGAAGCGGAACAGATCCGTGTGTTCGGCGCTATGGCCAACAAGGGCTATATCTACAAAGGCAAGAAGACCGTATACTGGTGCCCTCATTGCGAAACCGCTCTGGCCGAAGCCGAAATCGAATATGCAGACCAGAAGACTCCGACCATCTACGTAAAATTCCCTCTGGTGAAGGACAATGGCCTGACTCCGGAAGCTGCCAAAGGCAAAAAGGTATCCATGGTCATCTGGACCACCACGCCCTGGACCATTCCTGCCAACGTAGGTATTGCTATCAACCCGGACTTTGACTACGCCTGGGTAGAATACAACGGTGAAGTGCTCATCATGGCTGCTGATGTAGTAGGCAAAGTAGCCGACGAATGCGGCGTCACCTTCGGCCCTGTGCTGGCTACCACCCGCGGCCGGGATCTGGAATACGCCGAATGCGTCCATCCCTTCCCGGAATACAACGGCCGTAAGTCCCTGGTAGTACTGGCTGACTACGTAGATAAAGAATCCGGTTCCGGCTGCGTGCACACCGCTCCCGGCCATGGCGACGTGGACTATCTGACCGGCCTGAAATACAAGCTGCCCATCCTGTGCCCTGTGGACGAAAAGGGTAACTTCACGAAAGAAGCCGGCGAGCTGTTCGAAGGCAAGTTCGTGTTCGATGCTAATGGCCTGGTCATCAAACACCTGGCAGAACAGGAAGCCCTGCTGGGCAAGAAGACCATCCATCACCAATACGCCCACTGCTGGCGTTGCAAGAACCCCATCATCTATCGTGCTTCTGAACAATGGTTCTGCTCTGTAGACGGGTTCCGGCAACAGGCCCTGGATGCCATTGCTAACGAAGTCCAATGGATTCCGTCCTGGGGTGAATCCCGCATCCACAACATGGTAGCTGACCGCCATGACTGGTGTATTTCCCGTCAGAGAGTCTGGGGCATCCCCATTCCTATCTTCTATTGTGAAGACTGCGGCGAACCGCTGATCACGCCGGAAACCATTGCCAAGATTGCGGATATCTTTGAAAAAGAGGGCAGTGATGCCTGGTGGGCTCACTCTGCCGAAGAACTGCTGCCGGAAGGCATGAAGTGCAGCAAGTGCGGCGGTACTCATTTCCGCAAGGAAAGCGATATCATGGACGTATGGTTCGACTCCGGTTCTTCCCATATGGGCGTGTGCAAGCTGCGTCCGGAACTGCAGTGGCCTGCAGACATGTACCTGGAAGGCAGTGACCAGCACAGAGGCTGGTTCCAGTCCTCCCTGCTGACCTCCGTAGCTGTGACGGGCCATGCTCCTTACAAGGCCGTCCTGACCCATGGCTATACCCTGGATGGCGAAGGCCGCAAGATGAGTAAATCCCTGGGCAACACTGTAGTGCCTCAGGACGTCATCAGCCAATACGGCGCCGATATCGTCCGCCTGTGGGTTGCTTCCACGGACTACAAACAGGATGTCCGGGTTTCTCCTGTGATCCTGAAACAGCTGGCAGAAGTGTATCGGAAAGTCCGGAACACCATCCGCTACATCCTGGGCAACACCTATGATTTCGATTATGAAAAAGACAAGGTTGCCTTTAAAGATATGGTAGAACTGGACAAATTCGCCCTCATGCGTTTTGAACAGCTGAAGAAAGATGTCCAGGCTGCTTATGAAGCCTACGATTTCCACGTGCTGTTCCATGCCATCCACGACTTCTGCGTGGTGGACATGAGCGCCTTCTATCTGGATATCATCAAAGACCGCCTGTACACCAGCAAGAAGGACAGCCTGAAGCGCCGTTCCGCCCAGACTGCCATGTATGAAATCCTGAAGGAACTCATGGTCATGCTCATGCCCGTCCTGAGCTTCACCATGGAAGAAGTATACCAGTACATGAACAAGCCGGCTGATGCTCCGATCTCCGTACAGATGCTGCCCTGGCCGGAAGCTCATCCGGAATATGAAGACAAGGCCCTGGAAGACAAGTGGAATGCCTTTATCGCCATCCGCGGCGAAATCACGAAGGTCCTGGAAAACGCCCGCCGTGCCAAGACCATCGGCCATTCCCTGGATGCCAAAGTGGAACTGTACGCCGAAGGGGATGCCCTGGCAGAACTGAAGGCCGTAGAAAACGACCTGCCTGCCCTGCTGATCGTATCCCAAGTGTGCCTGCACGAAGGCGTAGGCGAAGCCGGCGAAGAAACGGGCCGCAAGGACCTGCGCGTCGTCGTAGAACCTGCTGAAGGCGAAAAGTGCGAACGCTGCTGGAACTACAGCACCACCGTTGGCCAGAACCCGGATCATCCGACCCTGTGCGCAAAGTGCTGCGAAGCGCTGGAGTGAGATAGGGGTTAGGTTAAAAGGGATTAGGAATTAGAAATAGTGTGCTAGTTAAGAGTGGGCTAGTGTGCTAGTAGATTAAGGAAGCCCGCTGCCGTTTGGCAGCGGGCTTCAAATTTTCCTCTTCGCTCTTAACTTTTCTCTCTTCGCTCAAAACGCTTGACAAACCCCACCCCCGTATTCTATACTATACCCATCGGAGGTATAGTATCATGGAACACATGAAGACAATGCGGGATAAGGAAGGAAAGGACTACCAGGATCTGATCAAGCGGCTGAACCGGATCGAAGGCCAGGTCAGAGGCGTGAAAAAGATGCTGGAAGAAGACCGGTACTGCGTGGATATCCTGACCCAGGTCAGTGCCATTACCTGCGGCCTGAATGCGTTCAACAAGAAGTTGTTGGCGAACCATATTAAGAGCTGCGTAGTGGACGATATCCGCAAGGGGGACGACACCGTCGTAGACGAGCTGTGCGAAACCCTGCAGAAACTGATGAAGTGAGTACAACACGAAGTTTGTGCAAAAATAAGGAGGAAATGACAATGGAAAAACAACTGAAAATCAATGGAATGATGTGCATGATGTGCCGTAAACATGTGCTGGAAGCTCTGGAAGCTATGCCCGGCGTTACGGCCGTAGACGTAAACCTGGAAGCCGGTACCGCAAAGGTAGACGCTGACCGGGACATTCCCCAGGCTGAATTCAAGAAGGTCATTGAAGAAGCAGGGTATGAATTGGCATAAGGATATAGTGTGCTAGCTTCTAGTGTGCTAGTGTGCTAGTAGAACAAGGAAGCTCGTTGTCAATCTCAGCGAGCTTCAAGCTTTCTAGCCCACTAATCCACTAGCCCACTAGCCCACTAAAAAGCCTGTGAACAAATCTTTGTTCACAGGCTTTTTTATCTTGCACGCCTCAAATCGGCATGGTATAATTTCACCTGTTAGATAGTTTGACCTATTAGGTTGTAAGAAAGGATGATTCTCGTGAAAAAACAATTTTTAGCTTTGGTTATGGCACTGCTGGTAGTCGTCGGCTTCACCGGAGCTGTGGTTCCTGCTACGGCTTTTGCTGCAGACACCATCGGTTATGTGGATTTAAATACTGTGTTCTCCCGTCACCCCGATTTTGAGACGGCAAGAGCTGCCATGAATCTGGAACAACAGAAAGCACAGCAGGAATTCCAGGAAAAGGCTCCCAGCCTGGATGACAATGGCAAACGGGCTCTGGACAACACCCTGACCGAACGGATTGCCAAGAGAGAACAAGACCTGTTCAACCCCATCCGCAAAAAGATCCTGGATGCCGTTCATAAGGTTGCCAAAGAAAAAGGCATCTCTACGGTCCTGACTGCCGGTGCAGTTGTTGACGGCGGCGTTGACCTGACCAACGATGTGATGAAGGCCGTTGGTGCAAAATAAGCTTTGAATAAAAAACAGTCGTCCTTTGGGCGGCTGTTTTTTTCGTGCATTTTTGGGACAGGTATATTATAATTTTACTATTCTATGTTGAAAGGATGTTTTAGGAATGGAAGAAGATAGAAAATTAGGGGGACTAGCGTTTCTGCCCCTCATCGTGTTCCTGGCTTTGTACGTAGGCTGTGGGCTGGCCTTTACGCTTATGGGCATAGCCAAACCCTTTTCCTTCATGCCCCGGCACGTAGCTCTTTTGGCAGGTACGGTAGTAGCCTTCTTGTTGTACCGGAAAGGTACAGCTGATGAAAAACTGAAGGTGTTCTGCCAGGGCATGGGGGACTCCGGCGTCATGATGATCGTACTGATCTACATCCTGGCCGGAGGCTTCCAGGGGGCTGCGGCAGCTATCGGGGGCAAGACCTCTGTCGTGAACTTCTGCCTGCAGTTTATTCCACCGTCCTTCCTGATTCCCGGCGTATTCCTTATGTGCTGCTTCATTTCTACGGCTATCGGCACCAGCATGGGGACTATCGCCGCCATGGCACCCGTGGCTATCGGCGTAGCCCAGGGGGCAGGCCTGAACCTGGCAGCGGTGTGTGCTGCCGTAATCGGCGGTTCTTATTTTGGGGATAACCTGTCCATGATTTCTGATACGACCATTGCAGCAGCAGAAGGCTGCGGTTCCAAAATGCGGGATAAGTTCCGCATGAACTTCTTCATTGCCCTGCCGGCAGCCATTGTGGCTCTGGTCCTGTATTACATGGTCAGCGGTACTGCAGCGGGTGGTATCCAGATCGGGGATTACAATGTGTTGCAGATCCTGCCCTATGTGCTGGTGCTGGTCCTGGCCCTGATGGGCATCAACGTAGCCATGGTGCTGTTCGGCGGCATCCTGCTGACCCTGGTCATCGGCCTGGGACAAGGCACTGTAGACATCTTTAAATGGGCCAAAGGTCTGGGGGACGGCATGGCAGATATGTTCAGCATCAGCATGGTGGCCATTCTGGTCAGCGGCATTATTGCCCTGGTACGGTATTATGGCGGCGTGGAATGGATGGTTCAGTGGGTGGCCAGCAAAATCCACGGCAAGAAGGGTGCAGAATACGGTATCAGCCTGCTCAGCGGTATCCTGTCCGCCGCGATGGTCAATAATACCATCGCCATCATCGTGACCTGTCCCATTGCCAAGGAAATCGGTGCCCAATACAAGATCGCACCGAAGCGGCTGGCCAGCCTGGTGGATATTTTCGCCTGTGCCTTCCTATGTGTCATGCCCCATGACGGCGGCATGCTCATCGTGACTCAGCTGTCCGGCGTATCTCCGCTGGATGTTATGAAGTATTGCTATTATATCTACGCTCTGATCCTCGCTTCTTTCATTACGATCCAGTTTGGGACACATGAAGGGGAATGAATGCTGAGTTAGTGAAAAGTGAAAAGTGAAAAGTGAAAAGTGAAAAGGCCGCTGCGCGGGGCAAGGTAGTCAGCAGGGCTGACGAAATTTCGATACGACTCCGTAGGGGCTTATCGTAAGATAAGCCCACTAAAGCTGCTCATTAGCGGATTCCTTGTTGGGCGCATCTCACGATGCGCCCCTACGGATTTGTGCACTATGAAAGTTATTTGTGGTTTGTCGTAATAGAACCTGTTATCCGGGGTTAGAGATTTGCTCCCGGGTGACAGGTTTTTCTATAGTAGTTGACAAACATAACTGTATTTGTTAAAATTACAGTATAAAAATTAAAGCTTCCGCTAAGCGGAACACATAAAAGGAGAGGAGTCTAATGGCATTCTTGAATGTGACGAAAGATAATTTTGCAGATGTACTGAAGAGCGAAAAACCGGTTGTTGTAGGGTTTTCTGCTCCCTGGTGCGGTTATTGCAAACGGTTGAAACCGGCTATCGGCCAACTGGCAGCAAAGATTGCAGATAAAGTGGACTTTGGCAGCGTGAACATCGACGAAGAAAAAGAATTGACGGAACAATACCATATTGAAACCATCCCCAGCCTGATGCTGGTAAAAGACGGCAAGTGCAGCGAGCTGCTGGTGAACCCGCCTTCCCAGGCAGCTGTTAAGACCTGGCTGCAGGATCAGGGTGTATTATGAGCACTGTGTATGATATGGTGATCATCGGCGGGGGCCCTGCCGGTTACACGGCAGCCTTGTACGGCGCCCGCAGCGGCCTGTCCACCGTGGTCCTGGAGAAGTTATCTCCCGGAGGCCAGATGGCTACTACCAGCGAAATTGAAAACTATCCCGGTTATCCCGGCGTAGTGGACGGTTTCGAGCTGGGGGAGAAGATGCAGCAGGGAGCTGAAATGGCGGGAGCTGAAACCCTGTATGCAGAAGTTACCGGCGTGGATCTGAAGGCAGATCCGAAAGTCCTGGAAACCAGCGAAGGAACGATTCTGGGCCGTACCGTGGTCATCGCTACGGGGGCTCATCCCCGTAAGCTGGGCATTCCAAAGGAAGACAACCTGGTAAACCGGGGCATCGGATATTGCGCTACCTGCGATGGCAGCTTTTACAAAGACAAGGTCGTCGTGGTCAACGGCGGCGGCAACACAGCTGTTGGCGATGCTTTGTATTTGACGAAGATAGCTAAAAAGGTGTATCTTGTACATCGTAGGGATACGCTGCGGGCTACGCCTCTGTACCTGAAGCGCCTGGAAGAAAACCATGTGGAAATTCTCTGGAACAGTGTCATCGACGAACTGGAAGCGGATAAGAAACTGACCGGCATCAAGGTTCGGGACGTGAAGACCGGGGAGACCCGGCTGGTGCCCTGCGATGGCCTGTTTGTGGCCATTGGCCGGCAGCCGGAAAGCCAATTGTTTGCAGGCCAGATTGACATGGACAAGGCCGGCTATATCCTGGCCGGTGAGGATACGAAGACGTCCCTGCCCGGGGTCTTTGCTATCGGGGATGTGCGGACGAAGGAAGTGCGGCAGATCATTACCGCTGCGGCTGATGGGGCTGTAGCCGTCCATTATGCAGAACAGTATCTCCACGAAAAATAACAGAAAGTCAGGCAGGCTGGAAACAGCCTGCCTATATGAGGTGTTGTATGAAAAGTGATTTTATAGTAGCTGTCCACGCTCTGGTATACTTGTCCCACAGAGGATGCATTACGTCCAGTGAAGAATTAGCTGCCAATATCTGCACGAATCCTGCCCGGGTCCGGAAAATCATGGGGAAGCTGAAGAAAATGGGCATTATTACTACCCGGGAAGGTCATGTAGGCGGGTACTGTCCCTGTGAAGGCTTGGAAAAGGTGACCCTGTACGATATTGCCAAAGGCATGGGTACGGTCTTCGTAGATACGAAATGGCGCAGCGGTAACGACGATATCCATTGCTTTATCAGCAGCGGTATGGCTACGGTGTTTGACCGGCTGTACAAGGATCTGGATGAATTGTGCATGGCCCATCTGCGGGAAATTACCCTGAAGGATGTGACCAATGAAATCGTCAGCCGCCAGCTGGAAAACCCTGCCCGCTGCCACGGTGACCTGGACGGCGATTGTCCGGCGTGGAGCAAAGTAAGAGCGAAAAGCGAAGAGTGAAGAGCGAAGAGAAAAAAGACGTACGACTGACGACATACGACGACCGATAGAGGAACAAACCGTCTCACGCCGGTTTGAATATGTTCCACGCGAAGCGTGGTTCCGCTGTCGTCCGTCATCCGTCGTCCGTTGGCTGTCTCGCATATCTAACGTCTATGAACGAGGTGCAACTATGAAGAAAATTACTGCCATCCTGGCAGCTATGGTACTGGCTGTAGGCCTGACGGGCATGCCTGTGGCCCGGGCTGAACAGCCTCTGGATACTATTGAGATTACAGGTACAGCCTCCCGGACTGTGGATCCGGACATGGCTACTGTGAATTTTTCCTATGAATACAAGGGTGTCACTGTAGAAGAAGCACGGCAGGCCGGTGCCCAGGTCAGCAACAAGTTCCTGCATACGATGCTGGCAGCCGGCATCGACCGCAGCGACATTGCCACGGTTTCCTATAACGTATACCCGAATTACCGGTACGAACGGAACGGTAAACAGATCCTGGACGGCTATCGGGTGAATGCCGGCTGGTCCGTGAAGGTTCGGGATTTGGAAAAACTAGGTTCCATCATCGATCAGGGTTTGGCGGCGGGAGCTAACAGCCTGAATGGCGTATCCTTTGGCCTGCAAAACGAAGATCTTATCAAACGGCAGCTCCTCAGCGAGGCTGTGGAAAATGCCAAATATACGGCTCAGGCTGTGGCCAACGCCGGTGGCCGGGGGTTAGGCGTGTTGCGTCAGGCCAGCATTCCCTCCTCTTCCGTAGTGACGGCCCGTCCGCTTATGATGGCAAAGATGGCCAGAGCGGACGCAGTAGGGGCAGCTAACGAGGAAACAGAACTAGCTCCGAAAGCTATGACTGTCACGGTGCGGGTAAACACGCTGTTTGCGCTGACCCTTGAGGAGTAAACTATGGCTGAAAACATGCAAAAAGCGGCTTTTCTTTCTCCAGAAAAGCCGCTTCTGATCCAGGGAGCAATGGATTTGGAAATTGCCGGGCTGCGCAGCCAGCTCCGGGAGAGCAAGACGATCTGGGTAGGCAATTTTGTATTTTGGCGTGGAAAGATAGGGGAGCAGTCCGTCATCCTGGCTAAGACCGGTATCGGAACGGCGGCTGCCGGCGCCTCCACGGCGCTTGCCTGCGAGCTGTTCCATCCGGCAGCCATCCTGAACCAGGGTACAGCCGGCGGCTATGATCTCCAGCTCCATCCTTATGACCTGGTACTAGCCACAGCTGTATATAATGCCAATGCTACATTTACCTCAAAAGACGGGAATACGCTGTTTCTGGATCTGGACAAGCTGGAAAAAGAATCTGATGAGCAGAAGTTTACGTCCAGCGAGCCTTTTTCCCAGCCAGTGACGGGACCAGTGTACGGCTGGCTGGAGGAAGCCGGCCATTCCTATACGAAAGGAAAAATCCATAAAGGACTTATAGCCTCCGGGGACCAGTGGAACGAAGATGCGGACCTGTTGAAGGGCTACAGTAAATTCTTCCACGTGGCCTGTGAAGAAATGGAAGCTGCCGCTGCCTATAGCATCGCAAAGCAGTTCGGCATCCCCTTTGGAGCTATCCGGATTATCTCCAACAACAACCGCCTGGGCGAAGCCTTCGTGCCGGAAACAGCGGATGCTCTGCAAGCTTGGTTGGCTCAAGTAATAGCGAAGAGCGAAAAGTGAAGAGCGAAAAGGCGCCTGCGGCGGGCAAGAAAGAAATATAGCGAAGAGCGAAGAGATATGAGCGAAGAGGCGCCTGCGGCGGGCTAGGATTAAAAAAAGCTGTGAAGCAATTGCTTCACAGCTTTTTTTATCAGAACTTCTTCCCCGTCAGCATTTCGTAGGCTTCTTTGTACTTGGCAATGGTCTTGTCAATGACATCCTGGGGCAGGTTGTAGTCGCTGTCCGGGTTGGCTTTCAGCCAGTCACGGACGAATTGTTTGTCGTAAGAGGGTTGGCTCTTGCCGGCTTCGTAGCCAGCCAGAGGCCAGAACCGGGAGGAGTCCGGAGTCAGCATTTCGTCGCCGATGACGACTTCGCCCTTTTCGTTCAGGCCGAATTCGAATTTCGTGTCCGCAATGATGATGCCCTTGGTGTAGGCGTAGTCAGCGCATTTCTTGTACAAGGCGATGGTGGCTTTCTGAATTTTTTCGGTGTATTCCCTGCCTTTGCCCGGGAAGATCTTTTCCAGGTAGTCCACGCATTGTTCCACGGAGATGTTTTCGTCGTGGTCGCCCAGTTCAGCCTTCGTGCTGGGAGTAAACAGCGGTTCAGGCAGCTTCTGGCATTCCTTCAGGCCTTCGGGCAGCTTCAGGCCGTTTACGGTGCCATTTTCTTTGTAAGATTCCCAGCCGCTGCCGGTGATGTAACCCCGGACAATGCATTCTACGGGAATCATGTTCAGCTTTTTGCATTTCATGCTCTTGCCGGCGAATTCCGGAGTCCGGAAAAATTCGGGCATATCAGCAGGGTCAATGGACAGCATGTGGTTAGGGATGATGTCTTTGGTAAAGTCGAACCAGAATTTGGACATCTGGGTCAGCACAGCGCCCTTGTCCGTAATGGTGTTCTTCAGAATATGGTCGAAGGCAGAGATTCTGTCAGAGGCCACCATGATGAGGCTGTCGCCGATGTCATAGATTTCCCGGACTTTACCGGATTTAAAAGGTTTGTATTCCTGCATGATCCATCCTCCTTAGTGGAAAAGAAAAAATTTCTGTCCCTATCATATCACAAGAAGTTCATTTGGTCGAATATTTTTCAGAGCCGTCAAAGATTTGTACGAAAAAAGCCCCATTCTACCGGCTGTAAACGTTCACATTTTGACTGGGATATTATATAATTAAATGTAAAACTCTCATTAGGAGGATGTTAATTATGCGTATTGTAATGACCATCGTAGGTGTGGACAAAGTCGGGATTATTGCCAAGGCCAGCACCTTACTGGCTAACAACAACGTGAATATCTTGAATATCAATCAGAATATTGACGACGGCTTCTTCAACATGGTGCTGATCGGCGACCTGCAGGACGCGAAGGTTACCGTACAGAGCCTCAGCGAACAAGCTGCAGCGCTGGGCAAAGAATTGGGCCTGGAAATCCGTGTCCAGAGTGAAGAAATCTTCACGGCCATGCACCGCATCTAAGGAGGCATCCTATGTTCTACGAAATCAAGGATGTACTGGAAACTACCCGCATGATCACCCAGAACAACCTGGATGTGCGGACCATCACCATGGGCATCAGCCTCCGGGACTGCGCAGATCCGGATGTGAATGTCTGTGCCAAGAAAATCTATGACAAGATCACCCGCTACGCCAAGGACCTGGTGAAGGTGGGCGTGGAGCTGGAACAGGAACTGGGCGTGCCCATTATCCATAAGCGCATCTCCGTCACTCCTATTTCCCTGGTGGGTGAAGCCTGCCATACGGACAACTATGTGCCCTTGGCCAAGGCTTTGGACGATGCAGCGAAGGCTGTAGGCGTCAACTTCATCGGCGGCTTCAGCGCCCTGGTAGAAAAAGGCTATACGAAGGGGGATCATACGCTGATTGCGTCCATCCCTGAAGCCTTGTCTACGACGGACCTGGTGTGCTCTTCCGTAGCCATCGGTTCTACGAAAGCCGGCATCAACATGGATGCGGTGGAAGAAATGGGCCGTGTGGTCAAGCAGACGGCTGCTCTCACGGCAAATCAGGATGCCCTGGGCTGCGCCAAACTGGTAGTCTTCTGTAACCCTGTGCAGGACAACCCGTTTATGGCCGGTGCGTTCCATGGGGTCACAGAACCGGAAAGCGTCATCAACGTGGGCGTTTCCGGCCCCGGCGTCGTCAAACATGCCCTGGAAGCGGTGAAAGGGCAGGATATCGGCGTCGTAGCAGAAACCATCAAGAAGACGGCCTTCAAGATTACCCGTGTAGGCCAGCTGGTAGCTCAGGAAGCTGCAAAACGGCTGAACACCCAGTTCGGCATCGTGGACCTGTCCCTGGCACCTACGCCAGCTGTAGGGGATTCTGTAGCCCATATCCTGGAAGAAATCGGCCTGGAATCCTGTGGCTGCCCGGGCACTACGGCAGCGCTGGCCATGCTGAATGATGCGGTGAAGAAAGGCGGCCTTATGGCCTCCAGCTACGTAGGCGGCCTGAGCGGTGCGTTCATCCCCGTCAGCGAAGACGCCGGCATGATTGCCGCCGTAGAAAAAGGCTCCCTGACCATTGAAAAACTGGAAGCTATGACCTGCGTTTGCTCCGTAGGCCTGGATATGATTGCTATCCCCGGCGACACCACGGCTGAGACCATTTCTGCCATTATCGCAGACGAAGCGGCAGTTGGTATGATCAACAACAAGACCACGGCTGTCCGGGTGATCCCTGTACCTGGCAAGACCGTAGGGGATAAAGTGGAATTTGGCGGCCTGCTGGGCTATGCTCCCATTATCGCTGTTAACAAATTCGCTCCTAATGTGTTCATCCATAGAGGCGGACGGATTCCTGCCCCTGTACGGAGCCTGACGAACTGATGGACGAGAAAGAAAGAATCCAGGCCGTCCTTGCGGGTCTGGAAGAGACGTATAAAGGCCAGGGGACGGCCCTGCACTACAAGACACCCTTCGAACTGCTGGTGGCAGTTGTACTGTCCGCTCAGTGCACGGACGAACGGGTGAACAAGGTGACAGCCCGGCTGTTTCCGAAATACGATACACCGGCAAAGCTGGGGGCTCTGACCCAGGAACAGCTGGAAGAGCTGATCCATGACTGCGGCCTGTTTCACGCTAAAGCCCGGAACATCCTGGGGGCCTGCCACAAGCTGGTAGAGGAGTTCAACTCTGTAGTGCCGGATACTATGGAACAGCTGATGAGCCTGCCGGGAGTAGGCCGCAAGACAGCGGACGTCATGCTCAGCGTGGCCTTTGGCAAGCCGGCCATTGCGGTGGATACCCATGTGTTCCGGGTCGCTCACCGGCTGGGATTGTCGGTGGGCAATACGCCTCTGGCTGTAGAAAAAGATTTGGAACGACAGATTCCCATGGAGCAGTGGGGCCAGGCCCATCACTGGTTCATCTGGCACGGCCGCAAGGTCTGTAAGGCCAGGAAACCGGACTGTGCCAACTGCCCTGTAGTAGATGTATGTCCCTCCCGGATCTAGGAAGGGAAAAGAAGGTGAAGACGGATGCATAACGTATATGATGCCATAGAGGAATTCTACCGCAACGATCCCGGTTGGGAGATGGTGCTGCCTCAGCACGTGGCGGAAGGCTATTTCCGGCACCTGGCTTGGCAGGGAACTTCAGACGAAGACATGCGGGCCCAATGGGATCAGCTGGTTATGCTATGCATCTATCTGGAAAATGCAGAAAAATACCTGGAGGAAGTTACCGGGGACGACCTGGTAGATGCAGTGGCCTGGTGTGGCCAGAATGTCGTGGACTTCCAGGCCACCTATAGCCAGGTAAAATCCTTTTTGGATACCCTTGGCAGCCTGTTTGTGTATCTGAAAGGGGAAGGCCTGGTTCCCAGCAGCCTGCCTCCTTATCTGGCCAAGCAGATGCTGCTGAAGGATGATGGTACTCTGGCCATTATCGACGAAACAGGACACTATCTGCCCGGAGAAGAAAAACGGGAAGAAGAGGGGGCCCCGCCGGCAGATGGCAGGGTGTTCCTGAATGCTGGTGAATCACTGAACGTCCTTATGGGAGAAATTCACCGGTTCTTCCAGAACGACAAGTTCAATATGGACTTCGAACGGGCTATTACCTTGTATGAAACGGCTATGGGCAGTATGGACCTGGAAGGAGACGGCTCAGAAACATTCTGGCGAGGGTTCTGGGATTATTTCCTGTTCGATTACCATTTACTGGCCGTGGATATGACGCCTCTGCATTTCTTTCAAAAGTACGGCCGTAGTGCCTATCCTCAATTGGTAGAGGAATTGGGAGAGGCTTTTATGGCCCTGTTTACGGTGGAAGAGGTGTTGGATGAGGATCGTTTCATCTGCAAGGATTTCCTGACGGATGAAGAATACTTCCTGACATTTCCTCTGGGCGAAGAAGAATCCCTCAGCGACAGAGTATTCATGGGGCACATCTTCTATAATCGGAGTATGGGCATGAATTTCCTGGAATCCTTCCCACTGAAACCCCTGGCCCGGAAACGCCTGCTGGAGGTGTTGACGGACTGCCGGGATTGGTTCGACGTACAGGAGCCCGGTGTGGATTGGGAAGGCTTCCTGCAGCGCCATTCTCTGGTGGTTCGCAAAGTGGTCCGGCTCATGAGCCAGAATCCGGCGGCCTGCGTATTCCCTTATGAAACAGCCCAGCGGGATTATCTGCCGCCTGCGATCCCTGACGAAAAAGAGAAATCTACGATAGAGAAGATTACGGACCATATCTTTATGGCCGGTGCTCTCAGCGCCTATGACCAGGAGCTGGCCGGCCGGTTATGGCAGGACTTTTTGAAGGTAGAGCCCTATACAGGGGCCTTCGGGCCTCAGATCTGGGCTGCTGCCATTACAGAAAATTTTTTGGAAATCAATGAGAAGCGGGCGGCCCAGCGGAAACCTTTCTATCTGGAAACCTTGGGCATTCCCCATCAGGAACTGTCCAGAGCCTATTTGGAGATCCACAGGCAGCTGAAGCTGGAGCCGTCGGATCCCCGGTATCTGGATGAACTGGGATTTTTGATGATGTTTTCCACGTATGCATAGGAGAGAAGCATGATTTGCAAGCAATGTGGTCTGGAATATCCGGACGATCTGGAAGCCTGTCCTGGCTGCCATACGCCTAATGAGGCACTGGAAGCCCAGCCCATGAGTGAGGCGGAACGGGATTCCTTCGACGGCGTCACCATAGAGGCCCATGAAGGAGATGAAGCTCAGGACACGTACCGGGTCTACGACCAGGAGGATGTAAAGCGGCAGCAGGAAGCTGAAGCGAAAAAGGCAAAATGGCAGGCCATCTGGTCCCTGATCCAGGCCAATGTAAAGACCGTGCTGGTCATTATTGCAGTCCTGGCGTTCCTGCTCTTTGTGGTCCTGCCGTCCCTTATATTCTTTGTGGGGCCCGTGATCCTTTTCTTTATCCTCTTCTATCTGGTGAACTATTTTCTGTCCAGATAGAAACTGTACTTTTTTACCATTGTTAAAGTCTTTCATTTATCGTGGTATTAGTGTATAATTATGATGTTAAGTATGGACTGATTGAATCTGCGGGTATCCGCCTACAATCAGTTCTCTTACGGGCTGCTTTAGCAGCCTGTTGTCTACATGGATGCCTCAGGGCATACCAAGGAAAACCTAGAAGGGATGGTTAGTTATGACTGAAGTTGTAATTGCAAGTGCTGTAAGAACGGCCATTGGCAAGTTCGGTGGCAGTCTGACTCCAATGTCTGCCCAACAATTGGGCGCTATCGTTATCAAGGAAGCCCTGAAGAGAGCTAACGTGAAACCTGAACTGGTAAACGAAGTCATCTTTGGTAACGTACTGCAAGCCGGTCTGGGTCAGAACCCTGCCAGACAAGCCGCTATCTATGCTGGTGTACCTCAGGAAGTACCTGCCTTTACGGTTAACAAAGTTTGCGGTTCCGGTCTGAAATGCGTAGAATTGGCCGCTCAGTCCATTCTGGCTGGGGACAATGATATCGTAGTTGCCGGTGGTATGGAAAGCATGTCCAATGCTCCGTTTGTTACCAGCGGTAAAGCTAGATGGGGCCTGCGTATGGGCGACAGCACCCTGACGGACGTTATGATCAAAGATGGTCTGTGGGATGCTTTCAACCAATATCATATGGGCATTACCTCTGAAAACGTTGCTGAAAAGTTCAACGTAACCCGGGAAGACCAGGATGAAGTTTCTGTTCGTTCCCAGCAAAGAGCTATCGCTGCTATCAAGAGCGGTGCTTTCAAAGAAGAAATCGTACCTGTCACCATCAAGACGAAGAAAGGTGAAAAGGTCTTCGATACTGATGAATTCCCCAGAGAAGGGACCACGATGGAAGTTCTGGCTAAACTGCGTCCTGCCTTCAAGAAGGGCGGTACTGTGACTGCCGGCAACGCTTCCGGCCTGAACGATGGCGCAGCTGCTCTGGTTGTCATGAGCGCTGACAAAGCCAAAGAACTGGGCATCACTCCTATGGCCAAGATCGTTTCCTACGCTTCTGCCGGTGTAGATCCCGCTATCATGGGCATCGGACCTATCCCTGCATCCCGCAAGGCTCTGGCAAAAGCAGGCCTGGAAGTCAAAGATATGGACCTGATCGAAGCAAACGAAGCTTTCGCAGCTCAGTTTGTAGAGGTAGGCCGTGAACTGAACTTCGATCCTGATAAAGTCAACGTCAACGGTGGCGCTGTGGCTCTGGGCCATCCTATCGGTGCCAGCGGTGCCCGTATCCTGGTTACCCTGCTGTATGCCCTGAAACACAGAGACAAGAAATACGGCCTGGCTACGCTGTGCATCGGCGGCGGCATGGGTACTGCTACTGTAGTAGAAATGCTCTGATTTAGTTTTAAATTGGTGTCATCCACCTTATATTAAAAAGTTAAAGAAAGAGGTATGCTATTATGGATTTTACTCTGACTGAAGACCAACAGATGATTAAGGACCAAGCTAAGGATTTTGCTGAAAAATTCCTGGCTCCTACTGTGGAAGAAAGAGACAAGAACCATACGTTTGATCGTGCTCTGATGAACGAAATGGTAGAAAACGGCTTCCAGGGCGTATGCTTCCCTGAAGAATACGGCGGCCTGGGCATGGATGTCCTGAGCTACATCCTGGCTGTAGAAGAACTGTCCAAAGTAGATGACGGTGCCGGCATCACTCTGTCCGCTTCCGTTTCTCTGTGCGCTACCCCTATCTTCATGTTTGGTACTGAAGAACAAAAACAAAAATACCTGGCTCCGATCTGCGAAGGCACTCACCTGGGTGCATTCGGCCTGACCGAACCCTCCGCTGGTACCGATGCTTCCGCTCAACAGA
>OMUE01000020.1 GCA_900314165.1 uncultured Acidaminococcus sp. | reverse complement strand
ACTTTTTCATGAGCGTTTAAGTCCTAAATGGCTCACTTTTATATTAGCATTCACATATGATCGACGGAGAGAACCTGTCCGTGCTGGACCTGGGCTGCGGCAACGGGGCCCTGACGGAGCTGCTGGCAGGCCGGGGCCACAGGGCCACGGGTATGGACCAGTCGGATACGCTCCTGACTGAAGCCCGGCAGAAGCATCCGGAACTGACTTTCTTTAAGGGGGACGCTACGGATTTTACGGTACCGGAACCTTATGACGTGGTCTTCAGCAATGCCGTATTTCACTGGATCGACAGGGAAAAGCAGCCAGCTATGATGGCCTGTGTGTACAAGGCCCTGAAACCGGGAGGCCAATTCATTTTCGAAATGGGTGGCTATGGCAACAACGTGCTGATCCACGGCGCCTTGAAGAAAGAATTTGAAAAACGGGGCTATACGTACAAATTCCCCTTCTATTTCCCGTCTATCGGGGAGTATGCTGCACTACTGGAGCAAGCCGGCTTCCTGGTCCGCTCCGCCCTGCTGTTTGACCGGTTTACGCCGCTGAAAGGGGAGGACGGTCTCAGTGCCTGGATCTACATGTTTGTGAACAATCCCTTCCTGGGCATGGAGGCCAAAGACCACGAGGACATCATCGCCGCTGCGGTGGAAAATCTGAAGCCGGATTTGTTCGTAGATGGGACCTGGTATTCCGACTACGTGCGGCTGAGAGTGAAAGCTATCAAAAAGTGAATTGTGAAAAGTGAAAAGGCGCCTGCGGCGGGCATGGTAAAAGGAGAACATTATGAGAAGAAAAGACAGAGAATTATCCTTGGAAGAAACGAAACAAGTTTTGGCTGCGGGGGAATATGGCATTCTCTCCACGGTTTGTTCAGATGGCAAACCCTATGGGGTGCCGGTCTCCTATGCTTATGACCATGCATCGGGGCGAATCTATATTCATGGCACCAGCCAGGAAAGCCTGCGGAATACCAATATGCTGGCCCATCCGGCCGTGTGCTTTACTGTGATAGGGCCTACGAAGGTGCTGCCGGACAAATTTTCTACCTTGTACAGTTCGGCCGTGGTGTTCGGCAAGGCCCGGAAGGTGGAGGACAAGGACGAAAAAGTCCAGGCTCTCATCAAGGTCGTAGAAAAGTATTCCCCGGACTACATGAAGGAAGGACTGGCCTATATAGACCGGGCTTTGGATGCTATTGCGGTCTTTGTCATCGAAGACCTGTCCATGACGGGAAAGGCTAAGAAGAAATGAAATGGGTGGCAGCAATCCTTGCGGTGGCGGCTGTGCTGGGAGCCGGGGTCTACGGCTTTACCCACCTGCCCCAGATGGATCCTCTCATGACGCGGTCACGGCTGGCCCGGATCCAGGCGTCCCCCCATTATAAGAATGGGGAATTCGTGCCGGAAACGCCTCACGTGGCCGTAACGCCGGACAAGTCGTCCATGTGGCCTCTGCTGCGCCCAACAAAGGGCATCCATATGCCTAAGGACGTAATGCCGGCCGTCAAGACGGACCTGAAGTCCCTGGATCCGAAGGAAGATGTGGTGGTCTGGCTGGGCCATTCCTCGTTCTATGTGCAGCTGGGGGGCGAAAAGATCCTGATCGACCCGATCCTGACCACCTATGCGTCTCCCGTACCTTTCATCATCAAGGCCTATCCGGGCACGGAATTGTACACAGCGGAAGACATTCCCGACGATATCGACGTGATGGTGCTGAGCCACGACCATTGGGACCACCTGGACTATGACCTGGTGCGGGCTATAGAGCCCAAGGTCAGGCACGTGGTCACGGGTCTGGGCAACGGGGGTTACTACGAAAAATGGGGGTACCCGCTGTCCAAGATCCACGAGGAAGACTGGTATACGCCTGTAAAACTGGGTGACAATTTTACGGTGTGGGTTATGCCCACCCGGCATTTTTCCGGCCGCATGCTGCACCGGAACCAGACCCTGTACGCCGGCTTCGTCATTGAAAGCGGCGGCAAGCGCCTGTTTTACAGCGGGGACGGGGGTTACGATGACCGGTTTGCCCGGATCGGGAAGCAGTTCGGCGGCTTCGACCTGGCCATTATGGAAGACGGGCAGTACAACGAAATCGGCTGGCCCAGCGTCCATATGCTGCTGGAAGAAAGTGCCAAAGGGGCGGAGGAACTCCACGCGAAGGTGGTCATCCCCTGCCATAACAGCAAGTACACCCTGGCGCCTCACACCTGGAAAGACCCGCTGGAACGGTTTGCTGCGGCATCCCAAGGCAAATCCTACAAACTGGCTACGCCGAAGATAGGAGAGGCTGTAAGGCCCTTTGATCCGAAGCAGACCTATGAAAAATGGTGGGAAACACTGGAGTAAGATGATAGATGATAGAAGTCAGATGATAGACTGGTTAGTGCTAAAAGTCCGCCCTTTTCAAGGGCGGGGGACCGTTGCTTGCAACGGTGGTGGGTTTAATCCGGCACTAATATGAAAGGAATATAAATATGAATACTTTCTATATTGCCAAAACTGACAATTATAAAATCCCTTGCATTGCTTCCATCCCTGAGGCTTGTAAAACCATCATCATCGCTATCCATGGGTTGTGCAGCTGTAAGGAAAGCGACAGCATTGCGTTTTTTGCGAAATATTTTAATCCAAAAGGCATTGGCGTGGTGGCTTATGACCAGCCGGGGCACGGGGCCTGCAAAGAACCCCTGCGGGTGGGTGGCTGCCTGGACAGCCTGTCCGCTGTGGAAGGCTGGGTGAAGGAAACCTATCCTGCTGCGGACATCTGCTATATCGGCTCCAGTTTCGGAGGCTATATCCTGGGCCTTTACCTGGCCCTGCGGGAACACGCCGGCCGCAAGGCCCTGATGCGCTGCTGCGCCGTGAACTTTCCTCAGATGCTGCTGGGAGCTCCCGGCAACAAGCCGGATCCTAAGGCGTTAGACCAATTGAACAGGCAGGGCTACCTCCTGCTGAAGATGGATACGGGCAATCCTGTGAAACTGCCCAGAGGGTTCTTCGAGGACCTGATGCATTATGATTTGGACAAGCTGTACGAGACTCAAAAGCCTGCAGACGTGGCCCTGGCCTTTGCCCACGGAGGAGCGGACCAGGTGGTGAATCCGGCTGCGGTGAAAGCCTTTACGGCAAAGTATAGCTATCCGCTGACGATTTTCGAGGGAGAAAACCATCCCATCTGCACGAAATCGGAGTCCCCGGCGAAGGTGGCGGGGATCTTGAAGGAGATGTTAGATGATAGATGATAGAACCTGTTTTCGGGGGTTAGACAGTTGCTTGTCGCTGGATAGTGAGAACACCTACACTAAAATTCACAACCGTAGGGGCGCCCCAGAGCGTAGCGGCGGTGCGCCCGTTAGTCATGTTGAATCGTCTGGATGCGGGTTTGCCGCCGGGGCCTGCGGCCCCTCTGGAAAACCCCTACGGAGTTGAATGTGAAAGTTAATTGCGGTTTTCTATATTAGTATGCGCTGCATTGCCCCCTCGCCATCTAACGATGGCCCTCTCCCCCTACGGGGGCGACAGCCTGCCGGGCGGAGCCCTGTCATCCCCGAAGGGGAGGGGAACCGTGCGGAACGCACGGTGGTGGGGCAGGCAGAGCATTTTCAATTATACATTACAACAAATAAAAACTGTTGTCAGCACAATTGACAACAGTTTTACTATGTATATAGAAGATGCTATCATAAAGTCAACGAAAGGGAGAAATCCTTACGAGAAGGATTTTCCAAATAGTTCTGGAAACAGAAAGGATGATGACATATGATGGCACTCTTTATTCCGACGCTGGTTCTGTATGTGATGGCTGCCTTCCTGATCCGGGCTCCCAGAAGCCTGTACTGGGCTAAGGGATCCCTGAAGCTTGACTGGGGCAAGGCCATGGTGCCCTGGCACAGAGACGGGCTGTTATTTGGCGCAGATGGTTTATTAAGTTCGGTGAGCATCTGGTTCGTGACCATGGCTTTTCCGGAAATGCGAGGCTTGTTCCTGATGGTGGGAGCGGCTTACCTGCTGCTGGTTCTGTGCAAGGTCATTGCAGGTAAGGATATGGAGAGAGTCCACAGCGGCCTGGTCTATGAATTGACGAATTCCCGGATTATGGCCAGTTTCCTGACCGCAATCATAACCTTCGGGCTGCCCGATACGCTGACCCTTGTAACCCTTGGCCTCATCATGACGGCCTTCCTGCTGGCTGTGTGCCTGTTTACGGCACTGTTCCCCATTAAAAGAAAATCCCTGCAAAATACCCTATAACTCTAAAGGAGCTGTGAAAAAATGAATTTTCACAGCTCCTTTTTATTGTCAGCATGGCTGACTTCCTTGCCCGCCGCAGGACGCCTCTTCACTCTTCACTCTTCGCTCTTCACTCTTCACTCTTCACTATTTTTTCAGAGCCTCTTTATCTGCTCTTTCGCTACATTCATAAATAATGATATAATGCTCCAGCTGTAGGTGGTTTCTTTGCAGCCGAAACAGATGGGGTAGCGGGCCTTGTCTCCCAGGGGGAAGACGTACAGCCGGTCTTTTTCCTGCTCCGCCAGGTTCCGTTCCATCAGGTTTACGGGGCAGAAGCAGGCACCGATCCCCTTCCGGCACAGAGTCAGCAGCATGCCCACGTTGTGGGAGCGGGCTCTGAACACAGGTTCTTCTATGTGGAAGGCTTTCAACAGCTTCAGTCCCATACGGCCGTCTATGTCGTCCTCGTTGCCCAGCACCAGGGGGCAGCGGGCCAGGGCCGCAAATTTTTTTGCCTGGAATTCCTGCAGCACCTGTTCTTCCTGGTCGCCATATACCTGTTGGAACAAGTGCTTATCCACCACGAGGGCGATTTCTTCTGTGTAAAAATCCTGCAGCACGATGCCTTGTATGGCTTTCGGAAAATCCGCTATGGCCAGATCGATGTCACCATCCAGCAGGTTTTGGATCAGGGTCTTATTAGAGCCCTCGGTCAGCAGGATCTCTACATTGGGATATTGCTCCTGGAAGGCCGCGATGCATTCCGGCAGGATGGTCCGGCCCCTGGTGGACGCAGAGCCTATTCGCAGGACCCCTCTGTGGTTTTGGGAAATATCGCAGAATTGGCGCTGCATGGCCAGATATTTTTTGTGGAAATCCTGAGCGTACTGCAGGAAGACCCGGCCGCCGTAGGTCAGCTCCAGGTGGGGGGAGCGCACCAGCAGCCTGCAGCCCAGCTCTTTTTCCAGGCCCGCAATATGGGCACTGAGGGACTGCTGGGTGAGGTGCAGCTTTTCTGCGGCCCGGGTGAAATTCAATTCTTTGGAAAGCACGATGAAATATTCCATGGAAGAGAAGTTCATAGGGAAGGACTCCTTTGATATAATGGCAAGTGAAAAGTGAAAAGTGAAAAGTGAAAAGTGAAAAGTGAAAAGTGAAAAGGCACCTGCGGCGGGCAAGGTGGTCAGCAGAGCTGACAAAGGAAAGCGAAAAGTGAACAAATAAAAGTTGTGAATAGGACAAGTGACAACAGTTTCCATTTGGTTCTATACCATGCTATTATACAACCAGCAAAAGAAAATGAACAAGAGAAAGGATGATTCCTATGCCATATGCACTGATTCCCACGTTTCTGTTATATTGCTTTGTTTCGTCTATTACACCGGGGCCGGCCAACCTGTGCTCCCTGGCCGCTGCCATGACCTATGGGCGGCGTCAGGCACTGCTCCAATGGAGGGGGATCTTTAGCGGCTTTGCCATTGTGGCTCTGTGTGCGTCCGTGGTGGTGTGGTTTTTTGGGACGGCGCTGAATGCCTATATTCGTGTG
This sequence comes from uncultured Acidaminococcus sp., assembly GCA_900314165.1. The sequence continues at coordinate 2,309 of OMUE01000020.1, read as the reverse complement.
CTGACCTATTTAGGCGCTGCCTATATCCTGTGGCTGGCCTGGAATATCCTGCACAGTTCCATGGGCGATTCTACGGCGAAACCCAAATGCAATTTTCTCACCGGGCTCATGGTCCAGCTGACGAACCCGAAAATCATGATTTACTGCATTACGGCCTTGACGACCTATGCTCTGCCCTATGCGGCTGATTTTACGGATCTGCTGAAGGTGACGGTATTCCTGCCCTTTACGGGCCCCATGTGCAACCTGGTGTGGCTCCTGACCGGTGCTTCCCTGAAAAAGTTCTTCCAAAAATACCAGAAGCCCTTGAACATCGCCATGTCTACATCCCTGGCTTACTGCGCTATCAGCATCCTGAGGATGTGATGGCTTTGTAAAGTGAACAGTGAAAAGCGAAAAGTGAAAAGGCGCCTGCGGCGGGCAAGGTAGTCAGCCGAGCTGACAAAGAAAGTGAAGAGCAAATCGAGTGTAAAAGAGATTGTGAAAGGATGAAGTGCTTATTTCTGCAGCCTCTTTCTTTTAATTCTCTATTCTGACTTCTTTTCAAACCCTTGAACTTTTAACACTATCGTAGCATAATAAGCCATATACAGTAAAAAATGTAAAACAATATGTAGAAAAAAGAAGAAAGAGAAGAGAGAAATAGAGAGAAGGGGGCTGCAACATGAGAGATATAAGTATTCTTTGGGAGAAAAAAGGCTTTATAAGCGATATGGACGGTGTCATCTATCACGGCAGCACTCTTTTGCCTGGCGTGAAGGAATTTGTGGCCTGGCTGCGGAAGGAGAACAAACAGTTCCTGTTCCTGACCAATTCCAGTGAACGGACGCCTCTGGAGCTGCGGAAGAAATTGCAGCGGCTGGGCGTGGACATTGAGGAAAGCCATTTTTATACCAGTGCGCTGGCAACGGCTCATTTTTTGAAAAACCAGGCACCGGGCTGTTCGGCCTATGTGATTGGGGCGCCGGGCCTGCTGAACGCCTTATACGATGTGGGCGTCACGTTCAATGACGTGAACCCGGACTACGTGGTGGTAGGCGAAACTACCGGATACAACTACGAGATGATCATCAAGGCTACGGAGCTGATCAATAAGGGCGCCAAGCTCATCGGCACGAATACGGACCTGACCAGCCCCAGCGACCGGGGCATCATCCCTGCCTGCCGGGCCTTTGTGGCACCCATTGAAATGGCTACGGGCAAGAAGGCTTATTTCATCGGCAAACCGAATCCGCTGATGATGCGGGCAGGCCTGAAGCGCCTGGGCATCCACTCCGAAGATGCTGTCATGATCGGGGACCGGATGGATACGGATATTGTGGCTGGTGTGGAAACAGGTCTGGAAACTGTGCTGGTCCTGACCGGTGTGTCCACCAAGGAAAGCATCAAGAAGTTCTCCTATCAGCCTCATTATGTGCTGAATGGGATCGGGGATCTGGTGCCCACAAATATTGTGAAAAGTGAAAAGTAAAAAGGCTCCGCGCTTCGGTTTAGATGATAGATGACAGATGATAGAACCTGTTGTCATGGGTTAGAAGCGTGCAAAGAGAGTTGTTGCAGGTAGTGCTGTGGCAGCTCTTTTTTGCTATGTCGGTAAATATAATATTAAAGACACAAAAAATGTATCCATTTACCTCTTTGCTCTCGGCTCTTCACTCTTCGCTTTTCTCATGGTAGAATTAACTATTACACAAGGAGGCATCATTGTGAATTATAAAAATCGACCTTTGCTTGACGCTATTGAAAGGTATCGTCAGGCTCATGTATATCCTCTCCATACGCCGGGACACAAGGGCGGACGAGGGGCGGACGCAGCAGCACGGCATCTGATCGGGGACGTGGGGCTGCAGTCCGATGTATCTTTAATGGACGAACTGGATGATATCCATCATCCGGATTCCTGTATCAAGGCGGCGGAAGAGCTGGCAGCCAAGGCCTACGGTTCCGACCGCTGTTTTTTAGGGGTCAATGGCACTACGGGAGTCATCCATGGCATGGTGCTGGGGGCTTTGAAACCTGGAGACAAGCTGCTGGTGCCCCGGAACTGCCATCGGTCTGTCTTGGGAGCCCTGACCTTGTCCGGTGTCAGCCCTGTGTACGTGCAGCCGGCTTATGATGAGGAGTGGCGCCTGCTGCTGCAGCTGAGCCTGGAACAGGTGGAGCGGGCTTTTTCGGACTATCCGGATTTGAAGGGTGTGCTGCTGACAACGCCGAACTATTTCGGCCTGGCAGCGGACACAAAAGCCATTGCGGACATCTGCCACGCCCATGATGCAGTGCTTCTGGTAGACGAGGCCCACGGGCCCCAT
>OMUE01000096.1 GCA_900314165.1 uncultured Acidaminococcus sp. | reverse complement strand
GTTCTTCAAAGTCCACAATAGTAAACCCGGCTTCCCGGAACAGCTTCTCCATGGATGCTGTATCGGATTGGTTTACTTTGCATCCCAGTGTATAAAAAGAAATGCGACTCATGTCAGCCCCCTAAGTTTCCAGTTTCGTACATAATGGCGGTCAGTGCTGCCAGAGCTGCCGTCTCCGTCCGCATAATGCGGGGACCCAGGCTTACCGAATGCCAGCCCAGCTGCTGAGCCAGGGTAAATTCTGCTTTGGAAATGCCTCCTTCTGGCCCGATGAGAAACGCCACAGAATGGACGCCCTGGTGTTCCTGCAGCAGAGCCCGGATGCCGTGGCCTTCTTCCACTTCGTAGGCGATGATCTTCAGGTCCGCCGTACAGTTCCGCAGAATCGTCTCCAGTTTTTCCGGCAGCGCTACCTGAGGAATCAGATCCCGTTTGCTCTGTTTGGCCGCCGCTTCCGCAATCTTCTGCCAGCGCTCCTGTTTTTTCTGAGCTTTGACAGCATCCAGCCGAACTACGGAATGTTCCATAACAGCCGGGCGGATAGTGGTTACGCCCAGCTCGATAGCCTTCTGGATCACCCATTCCAGCTTATCCTGCTTCGGCAGACCCTGGATCAGCGTTACATCCACCGTAGGTTCGTGGTTCCGTTCCAGTTGTTCTACCAAATTCAGGTCCACCCGACCTTCGCTGAAGCCCGTAATCTTCATGACTGCCGTTATCTGATCCAGGCTGACAATCTGGATATCCTCCCCTACTTTCATGCGCAGCACGTGGGAGATGTGATGGGCGTCCTGACCTGTGATGGCCATTTGGGGTGCAAAATTGTCTGTCACAAAAAAGCGATACATTAAGCGTCCTTTCCAAAGGTAATAGCCGTCCAGCCTGCTTTGCGGCGAACGTCCACTACTTTAAAACCATAATCTCCGGCGGCCGCTACTACGTCTTCATACCGGTCTTCTATGACGCCGCTGGCCAGGAACCGGCCATTAGGACGCAGCTTGGCGGCAACTTCCGGCAGCACGATGATGATGATATCCGCAATGATATTGGCTACGATGATATCTGCCTGGCCTTCCGTGCTGTCCAACAGGTTTCCCTGAGCTACGGAAATCCGGTTCTCCAGATGATTCTGGGCAATGTTCTCCTTGGCCACTTCTACGGCCTTGGCATCGATATCCACGGCGTGGATGGACTTGGCCCCCAGGAGAGCTGCTGCCATAGCCAGGATACCGCTGCCCGTACCCACATCGAATACGTCACAGTCCGGCGTCACCAGGTCCTCCAGACGCTGGATGCACATGCTGGTAGTCGCATGGGTACCCGTGCCGAAAGCCATGCCCGGATCCAGAGCGATGACTTTTTCCTCGCCCACCGGTTCATACGTCTCCCAGGAGGGTTTAATGACGATCTTTTTGCCCACATGGGACGTATGGAAATATTGTTTCCATTGATTGGCCCAATCTTTTTCACTGATCTGCCGGAACAGCGTTGGCCCGAACTTACAGGGTCCGAAGATGTCTTCAATATTCTTCATGCCCTCTTCTATGGCATCCAGCCGCTGCTGCAGCTCCTGATTTTCCGGATAGTAAGCGGTGACCGTCACCACTTCCGTATTTTCCTGTCGGGGAATATCGCACAGTTCCCAGGTAGCGCTTTCCCGCAGCTGGTTCAACAACAGGGGATCTTCGATCTCCACGCCGTTCCGTGCCCCCACATCCCGCAACAATTCTGCCACCGCATCCACAGCCTCATGGGTCACCTTTATACTCACTTGTAACCAAGATTCCATTTGTTCCTACTCCTTTTTTAGAATTAGATTATTATACCATAGATTTGCTATAATTAGATAATATGAGCAGAAGCAAAGAGCCAAGAGAGAAGAGCAAAGAGGTATCTGCCAAACAAGCTATTCCCAAGTCCGCCCTCGCACTGTGCGGGGGCGGGGGACCAGCGCAGCTGGTGGTGGGGGTGCCCGGCCAGCGCCCCTCTTCGCTCTTTGCTCTTCGCTCTTCGCTAAATCCAAGTCACCCCGGAGGGAAATCCATGCAAACCATAGGAATCACAGCTGAATACAATCCGTTTCATAAGGGTCATGCCTATCAGATCAACCGGATCCATGACCTGCACCCCGATGCGCCCATTATCGCCGTCATGAGCGGCAGTGTAGTGCAAAGAGGGCAGCTGGCATTCTTTGACAAATGGCAGCGGACGAAGCTGGCCCTTTTAGGTGGCGTGGACCTGGTCCTGGAGCTGCCAGCCGTGTATTCTCTCCAGAGCGCTCAAAATTTTGCCAAAGGCGCCGTGGAAACCCTTATGGCCACAGGCCTTGTAGATACCCTGAGCTTTGGCTGCGAAACAGACGACCAATCGCTGCTCCTGGCCATGGCCCAGGAGGGCATTCCCTCCAGAGAGTGGCAGCAGGCCCTGGATTCCGGCCTGTCCTACGCTGCAGCTGCCCGAGTCTTGTATGGTCAGCGGAACTCTGCTTATCTGAATTTGCTGGACGGCTCCAACAACCTGCTGGCCTTGGAATACATCAAGGCCGCCAAGCAATATAAAAATCTGGCGCTGCTGCCAATCCGGCGCCAGGGCAGCAACTATAATGAAGACGATTTGGTGGACGACCTGCCCAGTGGCATTGCCCTGCGCAAGGGGCTGGCCCAACATAGCTATACAACTGAGCTGGCTGACGGCCTTGTTGCAGACACGAAAGTGTATGTAAAGCAATATATGGAGAAAAAAGACGTTGCAGAAGAGCAGAAACGGATGTCCCTGCTGCTGACATATTACCTGGAAAACCACTCCCTTGAAGAGCTGGCCTCCTTTAGCCTTGCAGCCGAAGGGGAAGAAGCTCTTCTGTGGAAGCACAGAGAGGTACAGGGATTGGAGGAACTGGCTTCCCAATGCGCCACAAAACGGTACTCTCCATCCCATCTGCGCCGTATCCTGCTGCAGCTGATGCTGAGCACCACATCCTGTACATTTCAGCAGGCTGCCCAAAACGCTCCGACCTATATCCGGATTCTGGGCTTTACGGCAAAAGGACGGGGATTAGCAAAAAAGATGAAAGAAACTGCCACGCTGCCTGTACTGACGAATATCAACAAGGATACGTTAGCAAAAGCCCCCACAGAGGCCTTCAGAGACATCCTGACAGTAGAACTGCGCGCTACGGATCTGCAGGAATTGGTAATGACCGGCAAGGTTACGCATAAGGATTACAAGGAGAAGCCGGTGATAGTGGTCTAAAAAATGCAGAGAGGCAGTATGAAACAGACGTTAGACGTTAGAC
>OMUE01000008.1 GCA_900314165.1 uncultured Acidaminococcus sp. | reverse complement strand
TGGACGAAGTCATCATCGCCATCGGCACGAAGCCGAACCCCATGAGCATTACGGGTACCCCGAACCTGGAACGGACGAAGAAAGGCTGCGTAGCTGCCAGCGAAGAAACGGGCGCTACGAGCCTGGAAGGCGTCTTTGCCGGCGGCGACGCCGCTACGGGCGCCGCTACGGTCATCCTGGCCATGGGCGCCGGCAAGAAAGCCGCAGCCGCCATGGCTGAGTACATGCTGAACAAGAAATAGTGGGCTAGTGGCTAGTTTCTAGTGGGCTAGGGAGGTTCCCTCCCCGTCCGCCCTCGCTTTAGCGGGGGCAAGTCTGATTAGAGCCCTCGGCCTCCTCTCTGTCCGCCCTTTTCAAGGGCGGGGGACCATCCGAAGGATGGTGGTGGGTTCTTTTCCAAGGCTAGGTGGGGGTGTTCCGATTTATGCCAGAGCTATCCCGTAGGGGCGCCCCAGAAGCCGCATAGCGGCTGGCGGTGGGCCCGCTGATCCAATCATAAAAACAGAGACCGTTGCAGAACGAACTGCAACGGTCTCTGTTTTATTTAGATATTCATATTTTTTAACCAAGCTTTAATTTCTTCAATTTGTGCGTCTGTGACTTTCGGCATGGGCACAGTACATGTACCGACAAGTGGCAAGCCTTTGAGGATCATGGCTTCCTTCACAATGGGAATGAACGGAGATCCGATATCATACAAAGTCATAGCTTGATCAATAGCTTTCTGGCCCTCTTCCATAGCCTTCAGATCACCTTTGTTCAAAGCGTCAGCCACTTTTCTGAACAATTCAGGGCATACGTTGGACAGGCCTCCAATGCAGCCATTGCCACCGCTCAGCACGTTATGGACCATGAATTCTTCAAAGCCGGACAGGATTACGAAATCCGGGAATTCGTCTTTCATGGTATCAATCAAAGCCCGGGTATGGCCCATCTCCGTCACTGTATCTTTGAATCCCACAATATTGGCATGCTTTCTGGCCAGGCGCAGCGTTAAGGCAGGGCTGATATCGTGACCCGTGCGCGCAGGGAAGTTATAGATGTAGATATCGCCGTGAATGCGGGAAGCCACATAATCATAATAGTCTTCCAAGGCAGCTTCATCAAACTGGAAATAATAAGGGCTGACAATCATTACTGCCTTTACGCCTTTGGCAAGAGCATAGTTGGACAATTCTACCGTTTCATCAGCCAGCATACCGCCCGTTCCGATTAAAACCTGCGTTTTGTCCACAAATTCAGCTGCCACGTCAATCAGGTCTTTTTTCTGTTCCGTGGTCATGCTGAAGAATTCACCGGTGCTGCCCATGACTACAAGGCCGTCCACACCGCCTTTCAGCAAGTATTCATAAATCTTTCTATTTGCTTCTTTATCCACATTGCCCTGGGCATCAAAAGCCGTGACAACGGGAGTCAGTATTTCTGCTTTCTTCATAATAGAATCATCCTTTCATTCATTGATTTCTAATGGTTTTCGCTTATTTCTGCATCACACGAAATTGCAGACACGGGCAATGGCCATTTCCGTATACCCAAGAGACTCTGCCTTCGTTTGCTTACCGCTTGCTACTTCCTGAATTTCCTGCATCAGCACATCTCCCATTTCTGCCAGGGTTTTCGTGCCATAGACCAGCGGACTGGCATCAATATCGATATTATCGGCCATATTAGCATAAGTAATCTTATTAGCCGTAATTTTAATCACCGGAGCCAGCGGATTGCCGGTAGGCGTTCCACGTCCTGTAGAGAAGACGATGACTTGTGCGCCACCTGCCACCATAGCAGCTACGGAAGAAGGATCATTACCCGGAGTGTCCATGATGACAAGACCCTTCTTAGCTTCAACCTGCTTAGCATAATCATAGACTTCCGTAAATTCCCGATGGCCGGACTTATGGATACAGCCTAAAGATTTCTCTTCCAACGTGGTAAGCCCACCAGCTTTATTTCCCGGAGAAGGATTACCTTCACGGACCTCTTCCCCTACTAATTGCAGAGCTTTTTCATACCGATGGACGATTTCAAAGATTCTTTCTCTGACTTCCGGAGTCTTAGCCCGTTTGGCTAAAATATGTTCCCCACCGATAAGTTCCGTAGTTTCGGACAGGATTGCCGTGCCGCCCAGATCCACCACTCTGTCGCTGGCTTCCCCAATCAAGACATTTGCAGCCAGGCCGCTGGTAGGATCGGACCCGCCGCATTCCGTCCCCAAAATCAGCTCGGACATGGGGAATTCTTCTTTTTGTAAGAGAGAGGCTTCCTGGACGAACTGCTTAGCTGCCCTGGTTGCCCGTTCTACGGTTTTAATGGTGCCCCCGTTTTCCTGGATGATGAACGTAGCCATGGGCTTGTTCGTTCTTTGCTTGATAGCTTCCGTCACAAGATCCATCTGGCAATTTTCACAACCGAGGGAAATTACGACGGTTGCATAGACGTTAGGATTAGCTGCATAGCCAGCCATCACGTCCATGGTCAGCTGCTGGTCGCTAGGTACCTGAGAGCAGCCCAGTTGGTTATTGAAGGTAACGGCGCCCTTGACAGATTGGGCAACCAGTCTGGCCGTATCTGAAGCACAGACACTAGCCGGTAAGATCAATACGTAATTCCGAACCCCTACTCTGCCGTCCGGTCTTTTATAGCCCATAAAAGTCTGCATAATTGACTCCTCCTTTGCTTAAGCCTTATCCAGGTTTTCCCGATGACTCTTTACGTTATGGACATGTACATGGCTGCCAGCCTGGATGTTGCAGGCTGCCAGGCCGATATGTTCACCATATTTCACGATAGGACTGTCTTGCGGGATATCCACAATGGACAATTTGTGGTAAATCGGCACATCTGTCACCATGGCCAGGGACACTTCCCTCCCATTCTGGAACCGGATTTCAGCCGTCATTCCTTTTTCCAAGGGTTCAATAGCTACTGCCACGTTATCCTTACTATCAATTACAACTGCATTACTCATAGAAATTCACTCCTTTTCAGATTATATTTTCTTTTGCATAATCCTGACCGGGCAATGGGAATTTGGGGCAGCCATATTTCTTAGCCCACCAGGATGTGATGAACGGAACGAGGATGGCAGTTAGTACAGCTGCCGCTGCAACCTGGGCCGTAGCTACAGATTCATAAGGAGCCCAGGCAGGATCCACGAGAGCCACCGCCGCAGGCACCGCTACTGCGTTCCCAGCGGTTGTGGCTACAGCCCAGGCGGCATAGCCGGGACGGCGGCCGATCTGACGATCACACAGCAGGATGAAGGCACCACCGACAAAGCAGCAGATCAGGCCTAACAGGATACCACCTGCACCACCCTTTGCCAGGTTCGTAATTTTGATACCTGCTCCCAGCATGAAGCCTACGAAAGGAATCAGGATAGTTCCTGCCGGTTCCAGGAATTTCTGGATATCCCTATCCAGATTGCCTAAAATCATTCCTACGAGCAGTGGTCCTACGGCCGCAACCAGCGCAACAAGAGGGATGTCTGCCAGGCCGGAAGCCCCCATCGCCAGCATCGTAAGGAACGGACCATCGTTTATGGACAACAGAGCCATGCTGGCACAATCTGTTTCGTCCCCATATTCCGTCATCAAAGCCAGGTATACGGACCCATTGGAATTCGTAACAGAACTAATGATAGCTAATGTCGTTAGTCCAAGGATTCCTTCTTTACCAAAGAACTTGCCTACAAGAATCCCAATCAATGCACCAATAATAAATTTAGAAATCAGCAGGAGGCCTCCCCGTTTCATAACTTTTGGCATATCCCGCAGCTGGAGCGTAGTGCCCAGACAGAAAAGCTGGACACCGATAGTTGCTGCAACACCAGCACTTGTAAACGTAGCCGTCGTGAAAGATCCGATTTTTACGACCTCAGGAATAAAGGTGTTAATGAGAGATCCTAAAATCATAGGTACGACCATCATACCAGCCGGAACCTTTTTTACAGTCTGTAGTATTTTCATGACAATTCCCCTTTGCATTTTTGTTCGCATTTTAGTATTATATTTGTATATACAAACTTTATGGCTTTATAGTATCATTCGTATTTTCAAACGTCAACAGTATTTTCGAACAGTCTCTTATTTTATTAAAAAAAGCGCCTTAATTTTCCCGAAAAAAACGAAATAATGAAGTCATATTCGTATATACGAATCTCAATTTGAAAAGAGGGAACTTACATGAATGAAGAACACAAACCAACAGCCAGAGTGCTGGATATTTTAGAATTGCTGGCATCGGATACATCTGGTTTTACCCTTACCGAGATCGCTTCTGCCATTCAGGCAGCAAAGGGGACGATTTTTCCGGTCATCCGCACACTGTGCCAACGGAAATTCATCCTCCAGGATCCGGCCACCGGGAAATACCATATTGGGATCAGTGCCTTCTGCGTCGGGGAGTCTTACGCTACGGATAAGTCCGTCATGCAGTTTTTCCAGGAAGAAATGCACTCTATCGTAGACCAGGTTGGGGAAATCTGTCAGTTGGGAATTTTGGATAAAGGAGAAGTCTTATATATTGCAAAAGAGGATAATCAGGAAGCCATCCGGCTGATCTCTCATGTGGGCAAACGGCTCCCTGCTTACTGCACAGCTTTAGGAAAAGCACTACTTAGCGAATATTCTATAGATAAGATAGAAGAATTCTACCCTCATGGACTGAAGCCTATGACAGAGCATACGATTACTTCTTTTCTCCGAATGGACAAAGAGCTGCACGAAATTCGGAGAACCCATCTGGCTCATGAGCATGAGGAATGCACCAACTACCTGTCCTGCATAGCCATACCTCTGAAATCAGAAGGTCATGTCGTTGCTGCTTTGAGCGTCAGTGTGCCCACCTTCCGCATGAGCGAAGGAAAAGCAAAACAGATTGAAGACGTACTGCTTTATGAAAAGAAGAAAATAGAGACATACCTCACAGCGGAACATTTCCGGGCAGAAGATTTTATCTTTAACTATAAAACGGAAAATAATGCCAGCCTGTGACAGAAGCACCCACAATCGGGATAAAGCCTTCTTTCCAGTATAAGAATCCTCAAACAACCTTCATATTGCACTACCCCGTAGGGGCGCCCCAGAAGCCGCCTAGCGGCTGGCGGTGGGCCCGCTGATTCAGTCATAAAGACAGGGACTGTTGCAGTTTGTTCTGCAACAGCCCCCTGTTTTTATTTCAACGCAAACATGCTATACAGCGGCATGGAATATAAGATTCCTTCCTTGCCAAAATTCTTTTCTGAAAACCGCAGGGCCTTTGTCACAGGATTATTCTTACAATATTCCGTGAGGCTGCGGGAACGGACCTTCGTTCCTCGTTTAATCTCTACCGGAATGACTTCTACTCCCTGCTGCAGCAGAAAGTCAATCTCTGCGGTCTGCTTACTGGTCCAATAATGCAGGCTGAACCCATTGCTGGTCAATGCCTGTGCGGCGTAATTCTCCGTAACTGCGCCCAGATAGATATTAGGCAGAGCTTGCAGAATCAATTCCTTGGGAATTTCAGCTTGTTGGACTAATAACCCTACATCTGCATTATACAGTTTAAAAGAAGCCCGCTCTTCAAAGGCCTTTAGAGGAATCTGGCCTGTTGCTGCCTTTACGCAGGGCAGGACAACCCCGGCCGTAATCAACCAATCGATAGCCGGTGCCATAATTTCCGATACATACTCTTCACCTCATGGGTAGTATACCGCATGTTTACATTTTTACCCAACATAAAAATGTACTTATTTACACTTTTACCCCATATAAAAATGTGATACAATTCAATTATAGGGGGTGTAAAAATGTATCGAATAAATTTGGAAACCCTAAAGAAATGGAAGACAAAGCCCCATAGAAAACCGCTGATTATCCGGGGGGCTAGACAGGTTGGCAAAACCTGGCTTATGAAAGAATTCGGCAAGGCTGCCTTTGAACAAACCGTGTATCTGAATTTTGATGGCAACGCTACCCTGAAGTCCATCTTCACAGCTTCCTCTGATCCGGCTCAGATTCTATCCGGCATAGAGATTTACATCGGTCATAAGATTAGCTTACCGGATACCCTTCTCATTTTTGATGAAGTCCAAGAAGTTCCCCAGGCCCTGAGTGCTTTAAAATATTTTTATGAACAGAAGCCGGAAATCCCTATTATCTGCGCCGGTTCTCTTCTGGGAATTGCGCTCCACGAAGGGACCTCCTTCCCTGTAGGGAAAGTGGAATTTCTAAATCTATACCCCATGACCTATGAAGAATTTCTTTTGGGGCTGGGACAGAAAACTCTGGTAGATTTGCTGCACAGTGGCCAGACCTCCTTAATGGCTGGATTCAAAGAAAAGTACATAGAATATCTCCGTCTGTATTACTACATCGGCGGCATGCCGGAAGCTGTTGCGCAATATCTGGAGACAAAAGATTTGGGCCAGGTACGGGCTATCCAGGAGCAGATTCTCGCCGCCTACGAGCAGGACTTTTCCAAACATGCCCCCAATCATGTAGTCCCACGGATCCGCATGGTTTGGAATTCCCTTCTCTCCCAGCTGGCCAAGGAAAACAAGAAATTCATTTATGGACTTCTGCGCCAGGGTGCCCGTGCCAAAGAATTTGAAGAGGCTATCCTGTGGCTTTCTGACTGTGGCCTTATCCATAAAGTCAGCCGCTGCACCGTTCCCGAACTACCACTGAAAGCCTTTGAGGACTTAAAGACGTTCAAGCTGTATGTATTGGATGTAGGGCTGCTAGGCGCTATGGCCAGGCTGCAGCCCCAGGTGTTACTCGAAGGCAGTACACTTTTCACCCAATATAAAGGAGCTCTAACAGAACAATATGTGCTGCAGCAGCTGTTGTCGTCCCAAGACATCCAGGTAGCCTATTATACGAATAACACCAACACAGCAGAAATCGACTTCCTGCTGGATACAGGAGCCTCGCTTATCCCCCTGGAAGTCAAAGCAGAGGAAAACCTGCGTGCCAAGAGCCTGCGGGCGTATTGTGATAAATACAAGCCAGCCATCGCATTGCGGACGTCCATGTCCGATTACCGCAAAGAGGACTGGCTTACAAATATTCCCCTCTATGCCATGGATTCCTGGCAGAGGTTTGTGTAGAAATCAAAAACAGGGCGCTGTGATTTTTTCACAGCTCCTCTTCTATTTTACTTAAACAGATTGATGAACAACGTGATGATCAGCGGATTGCAGATGTTGATGAACACCACAGTAATGACCGGCAGGATGAACCAGGCTTTGGGAGCAGGTCCTTTGGCTTCGATAATGGCTTCCATATTAGCGATAGCGTTAGGAGTCTGGCCCAAGCCGACGCCGCAATGGCCCGCCGCCATAACGGCTGCATCGTAATCTTTGCCCATGGTGGTAAAAGTTACGAACGTTGCCCAGAAAGCCATGACTGCTGTCTGTGCCAGCAGGATGGCTACCATCGGGCCAGCCAGGGATACCAGTTTGGCAATATTCAGGTTCATGAGGGCCAGGGACAGGAACAGGTTCAGGCTCACGTTCCCGATCAGGTCCACTTCTTTCATGTTCAGGTTCATATGGTATTTATCCATCACGTTCCGGAACAGCATGCCGCCGAACAAACAGCCAACGTAGTAAGGCAGTGTAATACCCGTCAGGTTCTTGATAGCCAGATAGATGTAGGAACCGACAGCCGTAGCAGCCAATACCAGCAGTACGCTCATGAAGAAGTGTTTTTCCTGCAGGGTCTGTTCGGCTTCCCCTTTTTGCGCATATTCTGCATTCTTTTCCGCATCGCTTTTCAGGCCGTATTTGTTGATGAGCCGGCCGCCTACAGGGCCGCCGATCAGAGAGCCCATGAGCAGGCCGAACGTAGCAGCCGCTACGCCGACCGTGGTGCCGCCGTCAGCGCCCAGTTGTTCCAGAGTCGGTCCGAAAGCTGCGCCGGAGCCTACGCCGCCGCTCATAGAAATGGAGCCCATAGCGATGCCCAGCAGCTTGTTCAGGCCGAAAGCTCCGGCCAAGGCTACCCCAACGATATTCTGTACAAACAGGAACAGCACAGCACCTACAGCCAGGATGGCCCCCTGTTTCCCACTTTTCTTAATGATAGCGACGCTGCAGGTAAAGCCCGTGCAGCAGAAGAACACATTCATGAAGAAGTTCTGCAACGTAGTGGTCAAGGCTACTTTCACCGTACCGGTCTGGACTCCCAAGAAGATCAGCAGGCTGCAGACCAGGCCGCCCAGTACAGCTGCCGGAATGAAGTATTTCTTAAACAGAGGCACCCGGTTGCGGATAAACATCCCTAGCACATACACAAGTACAGCTAAGCCCATGGTTTGGATTAAATCGAATTTCAGCGTCATCATAATTGCTTCCCCCTGGTTTATTTGTTGATGAACTGGCAGCCATCTGCTTCCAATTTCTTATAGACCCAATCGATGTTCAAATTGCCGGTAGTCCGGATATCTTCCATCATCTTCGCTTCTTTTGCCATGACGCCATGGGCTTGCTGGGCGACCCATTCCGCATCTTCCGGCCGGATGACGATGAGGCCATCCCCGTCCCCTACCAGGATATCCCCCGGATTTACCAGCCGACCGCCTACAGCGACGGGCACGTTGATTTCCCCGCAGCCGTTCTTGTAAGGCCCATTGGGAATCGTGTGACCGGCAAACACAGGAAAGTCCATCTTCGTCAGTTCCTCGTAGTCCCGGACAGCGCCGTCAATGACGAAACCACCCAGTTTTCTGGCTTCTGCCCAGGTCGCCATGATTTCGCCACATAGGGCACGGCTGGAAAAACCATGGTTGGCTACGACGATAATGTCACCGGGCTGAGCATGGGCAATGGCATAGTAGAACAGCAGGTTGTCCCCTTCCGGGCAGTCGATGGTATAGGCAGGGCCTACCATACGCTTGCTGTTAAGGCTGCGGACACCTCCGCCGATAGCTGCCGTACGGCTCATGCAGTCATCCAGATTCGGCACGGGAATGCCGTCAAATAATTTCAGGGTTTCCGCTGAAGGACGAACCATATTTTCATAAATACGATAACCGGGTTTTTTCATTCTAAATTACTCCTTTTTTCAAGCTACTCGAAACTTTCTAACTTTTGAAAAGAGTATATCCCGGAATTAATTATTTGTAAAACGATTGATTTTAATATAAAATATTGGAAAGTCCAATATTTCGAGGAGTAAGTTTATGACCTTAGAAGAAATAGAGACGTTTTTAGCTGTAGTAGAACACCATACCTTGTCCGCAGCAGCCCGTTTCCTGTTCATTACCCAGGGCACAGCCAGCAGCCGGATTCAATCTTTGGAAAAAGAATTGAATGGGCCCTTATTTGTCCGGGAAAAGGGAAAGAAATCCATAGAATTGACGACCTTCGGCAATGCTTTCATTCCTATAGCCCAACAATGGCTCACCCTGTGGAAGGAAACCCAGGCCCTGCATCAGTCCACGCTGCAGCAGCATCTCACCATCGGCAGCGTGGATCTGGTAAACAACTACACCTTCCTGCCCTTATATAAACGGCACTTACTGAAAAAGCCTCATTTCCACCTGTCCATTGGCACATTCCACTCCAACGAGATCCATGAAATGCTGCTAAAACAGCGCATCGACATCGGCTACGTGTTCAGCCAGGTCCATTACGGGAACATCATTTCCGAGCCCGTATACCGGGAAAAGATGTACCTGCTGTGCCACAAGTACAGCCCCTATTATGACGGCATCTCTGTAGACCAGCTGCCTCCCAAGCAGGAAATCTACCTGCGCTGGGCCAGTGACTACGAAATCTGGCACGATACCTATTGGCCTGGTCGTCAGGCCCTCGTAGAAGTCAATACAGGTTCCATGCTGGCAGGTTACCTGGACCAGCCTGGCCGCTGGGGAATAGCCCCTATGTCCCTTGTAGCTATGCTGGAAAATCTGTACCCTCTGACCCACTACACCCTGAAGGATCCTCCGCCCCACAGGATCTGTTACCAGTTAACCCTGCACCATCCCCGGAACACTCTGCGGACAACGCTGGAGGAATTCAGTCAGGAAGTCCGGGAGTTCATCAACGAAAATACCACCATCTGCACTTTTGAACCATGGATGAAGGTCACGGGAGAATAAAAACAGAGCCTGTTGCAAAAGAAAATTGCAACAGGCTCTGTTTTCATCTACTTTATATAGCTCTAATAAACGTAATGGCACCGGACACCGCCAGAAGGAGGTAGATTCCCTTTTTCATCTTATTGCCATCCAGCTTCGCTACCACCCGGCTGCCCACCAGAGAGCCGGCCACCATGGCCACAAAGCCGAACAGGATCGTCGTATATAGGTCAGGAGTAATGAGTCCATTCAGATACCGCATGCCTGCGCTGTAGCTTTCCGTAATCATGAAGATGAAGTTCATGGTGCCCAGGTATTCTTCCTTATCCTGGGTCACAGCTACGTAATACAACACCAGCAGTGGGCCGCCAATCCCGAACAGGCCGCCGGTCACACCGGACAAGCCGGCACAGATCAGGGCGCTTTTGAAGCTGCCCTTCAGGTTCAGCTTGGCGGAGAAGAAGGTAAAGTACGCAGCCAGGCCGATGAGCAGCAGGCCGAAGACCGCCTTCAGGCTGTCCAGGTTGATTCTTGCCGCAATGTGGATACAGATAGCGCTGCTGACCAGGTAGATGGCCGTGGGCAGCAGAACCTTTTTGATCTGGATCTTGCTTCTATACCGATAGGCGATGGAGATGCACATGGGCACACAGACCAGCCCTGCCAGCGCCGTAGCGGTCTTCATCGGTACGAAATAGGGCAGGGTCATCATCATGACCAGGGCGCCCCCAAACCCGGTAACGGCCTGGATAAAACCGGCTGTCAAAGCCGTCAGTACAACAACGCCTAACATCCCCATTTATTTTGCCTCTTCCAGAACTTTGTTCAAATCGTGAGTCAGGGTACCATCTTCATACAGGTAGCAGGGAATCCCCATGCGGCCTTCCCCTTCTTCCCGGAATTTTGTGAATTCCGGCCGGGCATCCCGCAGCTTCAGCAAGGTCCGCATATCAGCCAGGCTGCCGGAGATATCTACAAAAGAGAATACCAGGCCGGCTTCCTTCAGTTTCGTAATGGCATACAGAGTATTGGGACAGAGATGGCTGCCGATCAAAGTGAATTCACGCATGATTTATTCCTCCAAATCCTTTCTAACAGGCTTATTTATCCGTACGATATTTGTTCAGCACATTCTTCAGGCGTACCAGGCCTTCTTCCACATATTTCTTCGGGCAGGCCAGGTTCCACCGTTCGAAGCCGGCACCGGCTTCCCCGAACACGAAGCCGTCATCAAAGAACAGATAGCCTTCCTTCTTCAGGGCTTCTGCCATGAGTTTCGGTTCGATGCCCAGGCTGCGGAAGTCCATCCACAGCAGGTACGTGCCTTCCATATCGTGTACCTTCACAGTGGGGAATTCCTTGGCCAGGAAGTTCTTGACGGTGTAGTAGTTGTCTACGATGATATCCCAGCACTGGGCAAACCATTCGTCCCCTTCCGTGTAGGCCAGGCGGGTAGCTTCATGGCCCAGTACGTTGCAGCGGATGTGCATCATGCAGTTGCTCAATTCTTTATAGAATCTGTCCTTCAGTTCCGGATTGGAAATGATGGCCGTAGAGGTAGTATAGCCTGCCAGGTTGAAAGTCTTGCTGGCTGCCGTAAAGGTCAGGGTATGGTCTGCCACTTCCTTGGACAGGGAAGCCAACACCGTGTGTTTTACATCCTTGCGCACCAGGTCGAAATGGATTTCATCGGACACCATGAGCACATTGTTGCGCAGGCAGATGTCGGCTACTTTTTCCAGTTCTTCCCGAGTCCAGACCCGGCCGCCAGGGTTGTGAGGGTTACAGAAGATCAGCATGGGCACGTTAGGATCGGCAGCTTTCTTTTCCAGGTCTTCGAAGTCGATTTCATAGCGGGTGCCCGTATTGATGAGCTTGTTTTCTACGACTTTCCGGCCGTTCACCGTAATGGCGCTGTACATGGGATAGTACACAGGAGTCATGAGCAGTACGCCGTCGCCGGGTTTCGTGAAGGCTTTTACCGCTTCGTAGAACGCATTGATAACGCCGTTAGTGTACACCATCCATTCAGGCTTTACATCCCAGTTGTGATGCCGTTTCATCCAGTCCACTACAGCCTGTTGGAACGCAGGAGTGGGGTTGGCATAGCCTACGATGTACGTATCGATGTATTTCTTCAGGCCTTCCCGGATTTCTGGAGCCACTTCAAATTCCATATCTGCAACGGAGAAGGGAATGATACCTGCGGGTTCTTCCGGATGATACTTCTTGATTTCCAGCCATTTCGGGGCGTTCACAGCATAACGGGACGGCACGGTTTCAAAGTTATAGTTGTTCATGATATTACTCCTTCCATTCACAATGAATCACGAAATTACGCTTTTTCAGTAGCAGCTTGCCGATTTTTTCGATACATGCCCAACCCCGTCAGGGCACAGGCCATGGTAAACACAGGAGTCAGATAGCTGAATACGATGTGAGGCATGTAAGATGCCCAGGTGCAGCCCAGGACGCCGGTGAAGTAGATGGTCATAGCGTGCCAGGGGAAGATGATGGTGCCGAATACATAGCCATCCTGCATGGTCCGGGACAGCAGTTCCGGATCCATCTTCATCTTCCGGAACAGGGGCAGGAATAATTGAGCCGTCAGGATGTTGGACAGCCAGGCTGCGGAGCCTACGGCATTGATGAATACGCTCGTTACAAGAGAAGCACCGATGACTCTGGTTTCGTTGTTCAGCTTCGGCAGGAACGGACGGATGAAAGCATTGATAACGCCCATATCGTCCAGCATACCGCCTAAGGTTACGGCACTGATGAGGATCAGGATGCTGCCGGTCATGCTGTTGACGCCGCCACGGTTCAGCAGGGTATCCAGGACAGCTACGCCGGTGGCCACTTTATAGCCTTTGATCATGCTGCCAAACACAGCTACAGGAGCATGGCCTTGGTAGGTGATAGCTACTACAGCAGCGACCAGAGCACCGCCCATGATGGCCGGAACAGAGGGAATCTTCAGGAGCAACAGGATAATGACGGCTACAATAGGGATCAGGGCCATAGGAGAAATGTGGAAGTTGGCAGTCAGCCCATTTAACACCGTATTCACAGCATTGACATCGAAATTGCTGCCACCGAACTGCATGCCCTGGAACAAGAAGTATACGCAGCTGAGAACCAGAGCAGGTACGCTGGTCCACAGAGTATAACGGATGTTTTTAAACAGGTCCCCTTCAACCAGGCCGGCACACAGCACAGGCACATCGGACAGAGGAGAGATCTTATCGCCAAACAGAGCGCCGGTCAGGACAGCTGCTGCCACAAGGCCGGTAGGGATCCCCATAGCGGCGCCGATGCCCATGAGGGCGATACCGGCAGAAGCCGCAGCCCCATAGGAAGTACCGGTAGCCAGTGCCATAACAGCGGTAATAATGACGGAGGCCAGCAGAAAAATCTGGGGATTAATGAGCTTCAGTCCGTAATAGATCAGGGCCGGAATCGTGCCGGCGGAAATCATGGTGCCCACCAACATGCCCACGGCAATCATGATGCTCATAGCGCCGGAAGCCTTACGCATGGCGTTCAGGCCATTGTTGAACACCGTATCCCAATCAAAGCCCAGGAACCGGGTAAATACATAGACCACAAACCAGGAAATAAACAAACCACAGATAATGCCTACGCCAGTTTTTACGCAGGTAATCAGTACGCCCATGACGCAGAGCATGATCACAATGGCTTGTGATAGTGATACCTGTTTCTTTTCATTTTCCATTCTACATCCCCCTAAATTCATTTTCCCGTTTTCAAGCTTTCCGCATTTTCTAACAACTTTTGATGGTGTAATCATAGCACATCTCATATATCAAAAATAGCAGTATATTTTGCGTTTAAATCACAAAATATCTGTGATTTAAATTTTAGTTTTTGGTATACTAAAGAAAACAGCTGCAAAGAGTTAGTGTCCCTCTTCACTCTTTGCTCTTCGCTATTACCCGGAAAAAGGAGTCCCATATGGATAAAGAAGACCTGCAGGTCTTTATGGCCATCGTCAAAGAAGAAAGTATCCTTAAAGCAGCAGATGCCCTGTACATGTCCCCGTCCACCGTTGGTGCCCGGTTGAAACATCTGGAAGAAGAATTTCACGCCGAGCTCATCCGCCGCAAAAAAGGCATTAAAAAAATAGCCCTCACAGAAGAGGGCCTGAACTTTTACCGGACCGCCGGCAAGATGCTGGAGCTGTATCAGGAGTGCGAGCAGCTGCATGCCGCTGGCGGCAGCAATATTCCCCTGACCATTGCTACCGCAGACAGCTACCTGGACAATAACTTTGTGCCTCTATACAGGAAGTTACTATACGGTACTCCCCCGCTCCGGTTGGATCTCCAATTATACCCTTCGGACATGATCTATGCGTTGGTCAGCCACAAAGCCGTGGATATCGGCTTTGCCCTGTATGATGTGAAATACACGGATGTAATCTCCGAACCCATTTATGAGGACGATATCGTAGTCATCGTACCACAGGATTCTCCTCTGCAAGGCCCGTACATCCATCCTGACAATCTGGATCCTGAAAGGGAGCTGCTGATCGGCTCCCGGACGAACCGGAACGTGGGCTGGGGCGAAGAATTCAATTTATGGCACAATAAGTGGTTTTCCTACGACAAAGAGCCCCTGTTGCGAGTCAACCTGATCTCCATCATCTCCTATTTCCTTACAGAAGGAGAGTACTGGACCCTGATGCCACGGACTTCTGCCAGAGCCTATGCCAAAAGATACAACCTGCGCATGCTGGAGCTGGCCGTACCGTCCCCAAAGCGGACCTGCTACATGCTGACACACGTCCAACCCAATCCCCTGGTCCAAAACGTGATGGAACAGTTCGAGAAGGAACTGAAATGGTATATTCAAAAATTAAAAGAAGATATTAGAAGGTCGGAATTCGTTCATGCGAGCTGACGGACTTCTTCCCTAAAGAAAAAACGGCTGCCGAAGTAGCCGTTTTTTTACTATTCACTTCATCAGCTTGCCTGCCATGGCATAGACTGTCATGAACAGGGCGAAGATGTAGCACACCGTCATGCTGATCTGCAGCAGTCTGGGCGGCTTCAGGCCCTGATTTACATCGTCCCGCCAGATCATCCGGGTAACGAAGAAACCGGCCGTAGGCGTCCCGATGGACGTTGCCAGGTTCGCCAGGAAGATGAGCTGGGTAGGTGAACCACTGTATGCGAAGCACACGGCCACGCCGAAGATGATGCAGGCCACGCAGGTCCAACGCACCCGCCTGGATTCCAGGCTCACGTCCCAGTCCATGCCGGCGTTCAGCAAGACCACGCCTCTCTGGGTATTACCCAACAAGCTGGAGAACGCAGCCCCCAGCAGAGCGGCACCCATAACGAAGCGGGCCTTGTCGCCCAGGAACGGCACCAGCATCTGGGCCAATTGGACAGGGGCCTTGATGCGCAGGCCCTGGGGATGCAGCACGATGGAACCGGAAATCAGGATGACCGTGATGACGTGGGCAATGGCATCCGCCAGCATAGTCCCGTTAAACATGTCCTCCTTCTTCCATTTCTTTTCTGCTCCCAGGTACGTACCGTACACGCCGGCCGTAATGGCTGCGTGGGTACTGATGAAAGCCAGGGAGCCCAGTACACTGCCCTGCGGGAACTGCCAATGGAATAAACCGGAAGCCAGCTGTGCAGGATCCGGGCCGCCGGAAGCTGCCAGTGTTGCATAGAAGGCCAGGATCATGGCCAGGATACAGAGCAGGATGCCTTTTTCCACCTTGGAATACGTGTTCTTAGAAAAATACATGTAAAGCAGGATAGCGATCATAATCAGGGCACCCAGCTTCCAGTTGATACCAAAGAGCAGATTCATACCGGCACCGCTGCCGGAAATATTGCCGAACGTAAAGAACAGGCAGGAGAAGAAAAGACAGATACCGACAAAAGCCGCTGCACCCTGCCCATAATAATGGCGGATGGCGTGGATGATGGGCATGCCCGTCAGCATGCTGATGCGGTAGGACGTGAGCATGAACGTAATGCCCATGATAAAGATAGGGATGAACAGCCACAGCATATGGTAGCCGTAGTTAGAACCCAGCATTGCAGCTGTGGTAATGGCGCCCGGCCCGATGACCACACCTGTCAGGATGATACCGGGCCCGATCCGCTTCAACAATTCCAGGAATGTCAGTTTTTTAATTTGTGCAGGGTCAAAACCTAATTGAGGATTCGTCATTTTGTTTCAGTCCTTTTAAAAATACCCCACAATGAGGCGCCTTTCATTGTGGGGTATGTTCATTGTATGTGTAAGATCTTTAGGAGGGTTCGTTATAGATTATTTTTCGAATTGGGTCATGTCCACTTTCGGCAGAGCACTCTTCTTCAGGCCTTCAGCCACCCAGTCTTTTTCTTCCTGGCTCAGAGGCAGGACAGGTTTGCGCATCAGGGCAGAGCTTAATACGCCGCGTTGATACAGAGCTTCCTTCAACCGGGCATGAGCTTCGCCGGAAGGCTGGCCGCCGCCGTAGATAGCCTGGGAGATGTGATAAATCCGGTTGGACCAATCCTGAGCTTCCTTCAGGGTGTGTTTGTCAGGATGAGAGAATACATCCCAAGCCGGCAGAATCAGTTCAGGCACGCAGCCGGCAAAACCGATCAGGGCACCATCCATGCCGGGGAACCAGGTTACGCACAGGGTTTCATCGTGGCAGGTGATCAGGGAAACATCCGGGCAGGCCTTGCGCAGTTCGCGGACATCGTGTTCATAGATAGCCGTTACACGGGTACCCATCTTGATGGCCTTTACATGAGGGATTTCTTTGCACATCTTGATCAGGGTTTCTACAGGATAGAAAGCCTTGCTGGTAGCAGGATACAGGTGGATGACGATATCGATGTCAGCGCCTTCGGCTACGTCTTTGATGAATTCGAAGGGAGCGTCCTTGTGCATGCCGAAACGCAGCCACATATGAGGAGGCATCAGCAGGATACCGTCAGCGCCGGCTTCCTTGGCGTCCTTAGCCATTTCGATGCTGCCCTGGGTGCTTTCGCAGTTCACACCGGACACGATGGTCATGATGTCGCCGCATTCTTCTACGCAGATTTCCGTAACGCGTTTCCGTTCTTCGCGGCTCAGCAGGGTGATTTCACCGGTATGGCCGTTGC
The DNA here is from genome assembly GCA_900314165.1 of uncultured Acidaminococcus sp. Next base: position 13,298 of record OMUE01000008.1, on the reverse strand, counting down.
AGACCAGGCCTTTCATGCCCTGATTGTAGAAGGATTTGATCCAGCGCAGATATTTTCTGAATTCCGGTTCGTTGATGCTGTAGTCAGCATTCAGAGGAACAGATACTGCCGGGAAAATCGTCTTGAAAGTAACTTGCTTTGCCATTTTAAATAGCCTCCTTAAAATTAACCGTTGCGGTTTTTACCAGGTTTTTGGATTGCGTTTTTCTTTTGCAATCGTTTGCGTTCTTGATGATTTATTTATACCACATGTATCCTGTATTCGTCAACGTTTTTGGCTGTTTCCGCAATTTTTTGCGCAGGCAAAATACCGCATAATCTCAGTATTTATGCGGTATTTCAAGATTGTATATTGTATTTTTGCTAAATTTATGGTATAAGTAAGTTGTCGCAAACGTTTTCTATATATTGCAATTTTCCTTGCAATTTTTCCCAATAAAGGAGAACTATCATGCCTACACTGAAAGATGTGGCCAAGCTGGCCTGCGTGGACGTCAGCACCGTCAGCAGAGCCTTGAACAACAACCCTGGCGTCAATGCGGAAACAAAGGCACGGATCCTGGAAGCCGTGGAAAAGCTCAGCTACCGGCCAAACCTGTTGGCCAAGGGCCTGCGCCAAGGGAAAAGGCGGACCATCGGCGTTATCGTGCCCCGCCTGCACCTGAGCGTATTCTCGGCCGTAGCCCAGGCTATAGAAGAGACGGCCCGGGAACAGGGCTACGCTACGCTGCTGTGCAGCACAGAAGAAGACGCGAAAATAGAAAAAGACGGCCTGAGCCGTCTGCGCAATGGGTTAGTGGATGGGATCATCCTGGCCGGTACCGGAAAAAACAAGAAGCTGGTCCGGGACATCCAGGCCTCCGGCATCGCCGTGACCCAGATCATCCGGATCCAGGACGATACCCTCAGCAGCGTCACTGTGGACTATGAGAAGAACGGGTATGACACCGTGTACTTCCTGTATAAGAAGGGCTGCCGCCATATCGGCCTGATCAGCGGATCCTTCAAGCTATCCCCTTACAAATTCCGGTATGAAGGCTACAAAAAAGCCATTGAGGAATTAGGACTTCCGGAAATCGTATCGGATACTACGGGTATCCCCAGTTCCCTGAGCTATGGCTATAATTCTGCCCAAACCATGCTGAAGGCAAATCCGGAACTGGACGCTATTATCGCCGCTACGGACGCCCAGGGCATCGGTGCCATCCGTGCATTAAAAGAAAACAAAAGGCAGATTCCCAGGGACGTACGGGTCATCAGCATGACGGGCCACGAACTGGGCGGCATGCTGGAAACCACCATGACCACCATGGAGATTCCGGCTAAAGAAATCGGCCGCAAAGCAGCCCAGATTGTCCTGGAACAGATTGAGGAAAAGGATAAGGGAGCCATGCCCGTCCAGCACGTAGTCTACGAGTCCAAGCTCATCGAACGGGAAAGCACGTGATAAATAGAGTGAAAAGCGAAGAGGAGTGCGCTGCACGGTCAAATCGACCTGCACTACATAGCCGCCGGCAGGGATACCGCCCATGGCTACAACTTCACACAACACTCTTATTTCGTATGAGCGTCCATGGCAGCTTTCAGTTGGCCAAAGGCTTCCACCACCGTAGCTCTCGGGCAGGCCATGTTGAACCGTTCGAATTGAGCCGTAGCCGGAGAAGTCAATCCACACCAGGTACGTGCCCTGAGTTTCTGCCATGACCGCCTTGGGCAGTTGGTTCTTCACAAACTCTTTTACGTAGGCGATATTGCCGGCGATGTATTCCACCAGTTCCTTCACCCATTCGTCGCCCTTCGTATAGCAGCTCTTCACAGCGATCTGGGCCATGATAGCGCCCTGGCTGTAGCCAGCGGCCGCATTGGCCTTCCGGTACCGTTTGCGCAGCTCCGGATTCGGGATGAGGATGTTGGTAGGCTGCAGGCCGGCTACGTTGAAGGTCTCGCTGGGAGAATTGTACACCACGATGTTTTTCCGGTATTTTTCATCCAGACACAGCAGGCTGGTGAAATGATAGCCTTCGTATACGAAGTCGCAGTGGATTTCATCGTCCATGATGATGACGTCGTGCTTCATGCAGATGTCGCACAGGCGGGTCAGCTCTTCCACAGTCCACACGCGGCCTGCCGGATTGTGAGGGTTGCACAGCATGTAGACTTTTACGTTGTTTTCCACAATCTTCTTTTCGAAGTCAGCAAAGTCGATGGTGTATTTACCATCTTCTTAGTGCAGCTGGTTGTTGATGAATTTCCGGCCGTTGTCTTCAATGACTTCCCGGAACGGATAGTATACAGGCTGCTGGATCAGGATGGCGTCGCCGGGATTCGTGAAAGCTTTTACGCCGGTAGCCAGACCGTACACCACGCCGCAGCCCAACGTCACCCATTCTGGCTTGATATGGTAACCATGGTGCACGCTGAACCAGCGGTCCAGAGCGGCATAGTATTCCGCATCAAGGTCCGTGTAACCAAAGATGCCGTGGTCAATCCGTTTATGGAAATCTGCCAAAATATCTTCCGGCAGTTGGAAATCCATGTCGGCGACCCACATGGGCAGCAGGTCCGTGCGGCCTTTCCGCTGCATGCCGAAGTCATATTTCAGGCAGCTGGTTCCTTTGCGGTCGATAATCTTGTCAAAGTCATATTTTTTTGTCATGGACAGAGTCTCCTTTATAGTTTTTAGTATAGAAAACTATAATTAACTTTCATTTTCAACTCCGTAGGGGTTTCCCAGAGAGGCCGTAGGCCTCGGCGGCAAACCTGCTTCCAGACTATTTGGCATGATTTGCGGGCGCACCGACGCTACGCTCTGGGGCGCCCCTACGGGATAGTGCAAACAGAAAGTTAATTGTGAATTTGTATATTAGTCCTTAATTCCCACTATATAGGTAGTATAACCTATGCAAAGGATTTATGATATCCGCTATTTTCTTTTCGCTAAAATCTTTACATTTCTGCAATTAAATACAGTATACATCACCATAAATTGACACATTCTTTAAAACACATTACTATTATATGCGGTAAACATTTTAGTTTAGCTACAGAAAGGAAGCGCATGCACATGATGATCAAGAGATTGGAAAAAGTATTGGCCCTGACGGTATTGTCCGTAAGCCTGTCCCTGGGCATGACCTATGATGCTCATGCTATGGTAGGCGGCAAGCCCGTCATCGGGATTTCTTGGAAGAGCAACAGCCAGGACTATGCAGCGTTCAAGAGAATCATCGAGCTGGCTGGCGGCATCCCTGTAGAACTGGACCAGATCAAGAGCTTCGATGTGAAATATGCTGAAGACGGCTCTGTAGATAAACGGGATCTGGAACCTTCCGGTATGCTGAAACTGAAGGAAGCCAAAGCCATCAAAGCGAAAAAATTCGACCATACGAACGTTGCCACTGTGATGGAAGATATCGACGGCATCTTCTGCACCGGCGGCGAAGACATCAGCCCTACCCTGTACAAGGTTCCTGACATCGAACGGAACCACGGCGAAGGCATCAATGCCGCCCGGGATATTTCCGACTACACCCTGCTGGCCTATGCTCTGGAAAAGAATATTCCTACGTTCGCCGTATGCCGTAACGAACAGATGATGGGGATCGTCCATGGCTCCACGTTCATCCAGGATATTCCGGATTACTATGCTGCCAAGGGCGCTAAATACACGGACCTGCACCGTATGCCTCCCGGAACTCCCAACCGGACCTATGCCCGTCACGATGTAGAAATCCTGCCGGTGAAGTCCCACCTGAGAGACATCGTAGGCGCTGACGAGCTGAAGAATATTTCTTCCTGGCACCATCAGGCTGTAGGCGATATCGCCGGCACGGACCTGATCCAGACGGCCCGGACCATCGACAACGGTGTGGAAATCGTAGAAGGCATTGAAAATCCCAACAAGAAATTTGAAGTAGGCGTCCAATTCCATCCGGAAAACGACCTGAAACAAGTGCTCATCAACAAGAAAGACCCGAAAGACTTCTGCGATACGACCACCTGCATGAAGTTCTTCAAGGCTCTGATTGCCGCCGCTACCACGGAGAAGAAATAAAGATTTAATGAACAAAGGCGCTGTGAAAATTTTTTTCACAGCGCTTATTTCGTTGCCATGCTTTACCCATTAATCTATAAGTCCGCTCTTTATAAAAATCTCCCATCCATGCTACAATAAATAAAAAACTATGAGGAGGACTTATGGATTTCCGGGAGCTGCAATACATTGTAACCATTGCTGACTGCCATTCTTTTACCCAAGCATCAAAGCAGCTGTTCATCGCCCAGCCGTCCCTGAGCTATGCGGTAAGCCAGATTGAGAAAGAAGTAGGCGTAAAACTGTTCGACCGCTCCCAGCAGCCTCTGCAGCTGACGGACGCCGGCCGCCTGTACGTAAAAGCCGCCCGCAGTATTTTGCAACAGCGGACGGACTTGAAAAACCAGCTTGTAGATTTAAAAGACGGTCAGGGTGCCCAAATCAACCTGGGCATTCCGGCAGAACGGGCCGGCTACATGCTGCCGCCCATCATCAACCAGTTTCGGCAGAAGTTTCCCAAATCGGAATTCATGATCCGGGAGGCCGGGACAGTAGAGCTTATGGAGCTTTTAGCCAACAACAAAGTGACTTTCCTGATCTGTCCCAGGGATAAGGAAGAGGTCCCACCCCAGATGGAAGCAGAGCTGATCTACCACGAAACAGTCCAGCTCATCGCCGCTCCTGATGCGTTTACGGACGATATGTTCATCGATAAAGAAAAACGCATGGTAGATCTGCAGAAGATTGCCCACCTGCCCTTTATCGGCATCAAGAAGCGCCACTCCATCCACGGCAAAGTGAATAAACTGTTCCAGGAATATGGTATCGTGCCCCATCTGCTCATGGAAGTGGAAAGCAGCATGACGGCTGTCCAGTTGGCCGCCTGCGGCCTGGGCTATACCATTGTGCCCGGCCGTGCCAGGAAGATCCTGGGTAAAGATTATGCGCCTTATTGCTATATGTACGCTACACATCCCATCCAGTGGGACATCAACGCCATCTATAAAAGAGGCACGTACCTCAATAAGGCAGAACGATATTTCATAGATTTGCTGAAAGAAAAGTTCAGCGTGTTGGGGTGAGGAGATAGCCACTAGGCCAAACTCTAGTATAGAAAATTATAATTAATTTTCACATTCAACCTCGTAGGGGTTTGCCAGAAGGACCATAGGTCCTGGCGGTAAACCCGCTATCCAGGCTGCTCGACGTATTTTTCGGGCTTACCGACGCTACGCTTTGGCAAGCCCCTACGGGTTAATACAAACAGAAAGTTATTTGCAAATTCCTATACTAAAAATAAAAAAGCTATGGAAACATTAGAAATTCCATAGCTTTCTTTTTTAGTTACGAATATACACGACGCCTTCCATAATCCGTCTGGCAGTTCTTTGGACAGCAACGCCTTTCAGATCCAGGGTGCCATCCGCTTTGACCTGAAGGTCAGGATATACAGTCATAATGCCACTGGGATGGCCCAGACGCACGGCGCCGGTATCCTTGCCTTTGGCACCGATGGTCTTACCCATAATCGTATCCTCCAGCATGGCAGCCGTAGCGATGGCGCTGGCAGAAGTTAACGGGCAGGCCTTATGGCATTTAAATACGGAGATGACACGAACGCACAGGTCCATATCTTCTGCCTTCACCACAGTTCCGGATACATCCTTATACGTTTGAGGCGGCGTGAAGACGCCTACTTTCGGTACGGCAGGAGAATTGGCCGTAGCATCGGCTAAATCTTTGGCAAAGCCCATCATCACGGCTCCGGTACCCCGGATTTTTTCCAGCAGGGCAGCGGCTTCCTTATTGCTATCCAAGGCTGCGGGCAGTTCCGTACCGTCAAGGCCCACATCTTCTGCCTTGACCATGACCATAGGGTTAGATACATCCAGGATCGTGGCTTCAATGGCCTTGCCATCAATATCCAGCACATCCGTATGGTGCCCCGTAGGGAACAGCTTGCCGGTCTTGGCCCCGGCAGGATTCAGGAAGTTGACCTTCAATTCTGCAGCCGTACCGTCGATGCCGGCAATGTGGCAGTCCCCGTCCTGAGCAAACGTATGGGTTTCCGGGTCGATGGGCACCGTCACATTGATGTATTTGTCCGTATTCTTGTTCAGCATACGGACTGTGGTGATCGGTTCTACAATGGGTACCATGCCTTCTTCCACGGCGTAGGCCGGCACAGCAGCCGTCATGTTGCCGCAGTTAGACTTGTAGTCCACCTGGTTCTTGCCTACGATGACCTGGCCCACCAGGTACTCGATATCCACGTTAGGTTCGTCACTCTTCCAAATAATGACAATCTTGTTATTGGAGGACACGCAGCCGCCCATGCCGTCCATCTGCTTCGGATCCGGGTTGCCCATGACCTGTAGGAAGATATTATCCCATTCTGCCCGGTCTGCAGGCAGATCTTCTTTATGGAACAGACAGCCTTTGCTGGTGCCGCCGCGCATATATACAACTTTGAATTTTCTCATGATAGTGCTCCTTTTCTTTATCCTATTAAGAAACCAATGGACTTTTCTGATATTTTTATTGTATCTAAGATGCCGTGATTGTTCCAATATTGGTTCTCCCATAGTTAATATTAGAAGAGTTCTATAATATTAGTTGCTAGTATAGAAAACCGTAATTAACTTTCATGTATAACTCCGTAGGGGTTTCCCAGAGAGGCCGTAGGCCTCGGCGGCAAACCCGCATCCAGGCTGTTCGTCATGATTTGCGGGCGCACCGCCGCTACGCTCTGGGGCGCCCCTACGGGTAATGAAAATAGAAAGTTATTTGCAAATTCCTACACTAGTGTTGACATGCAAAACACCCCTGAAGCATTACGCTCCAGGGGTGTTTTGCTGTTGGTTTATAAGGATATAAGAGGGAAAATCGTTAATTATTTTTTCTTATTCCGATTGAAGTTGATCAGGCAGCCGGCTTTGATGATTTCTTTTTCTTCAGCCGTCAGAGGTTTGCTGTACAGGCTGATGGGTACCAGCTTGCCGGCTTTTACTACATAGGCAGGGATGTCGGCCAGGTCGCCGTCCATCTGAGCACGGATGCCGGGGATGTAGATGTAGTCCCCTACTTCGAATTCCGTGGGTTCACCCTTCAGGTGCAGCGGCAGCATGCCCCAGTTGATGCAGTTGCTGCGATACCGCTTCGTTGCGTAGTCCTGGGTGATGTTGGCCAGGCCGCCCAGCACTCTCTGGCAGCTGGCTGCCTGTTCACGGGCAGAGCCGTCGCCGGGTTTGTTGGCGTACACTACGGAGCCGATTTCGGTATTGCTCAGGTCAGCCTTCACATCGCTGGCGCTGTTGATAGTCTCGAAGACTTCTTTCAGTTCAGGCAGCTCTTTGCCGGCTTCCCGGTCTTGTTCCATGGCCTTTACAGCCTTGCTGCGGCCTACGTATTCCGGATCTCTCCGGCTCAGGGTGAATTCGGCCAGGCCCAGAGGGTTGGACCGGAAGGAAGAGGTTTCCCCGGAAGGAATCAGTTCGTCCGTGGTGGTTACAGGGTCCAGAATCTTGGAGCAGACTCTCAGCAGCACGTTTTCGCCCAGTTTAGGCTGTTCCGGCCAGTCTTTGATGTTCGGGCCATAGAACAGGTCTTTTTCTTTATCAGCCTTGCCGAAGCCGTTGTACACTCTGGCTTTGTAGGCGCTGTCGTCGAAGTGGTATTCAGGCACATTGCCGAAGCTGTCCGCAAATTCTTCTGCACTGGTCAGGATACCGCCGTTGGCTGCGGTAGCTGCGATGCTCCGGGCATCCATCAGGGCTACAGCGGACATCTGGCCTTTGCCGGGCTTGGAACCTTCGCGGTTCGGGAAGTTTCTCGTGGTGTGACGGATGGACAGACCGTCGTGGTTCGGGGTATCCCCTGCACCGAAGCAAGGTCCGCAGAACGCAGTCTTGATTACGGCACCGGCAGCCATCAGGTCCGTCAGCATGCCTTTTCTGGACAGGTCCATGAACACGGGCATGGAGGAAGGATATACGCTCAGGGTGAATTCCCCGGCACCGATGGATTTGCCTCTCAGCAGGTTAGCAGCTTCCACTACGTTCACGTAGTTGCCGCCTGCGCAGCCGGCGATGATGCCCTGCTGGATCTGCAGCTTGCCGTCGTGGACTTTGTCCGTCAGGCTGTAAGGAGCGCGGCCCTGGCTGACTTTTTCCGCAGCCTTTTCCGTTTCCCGCAGGATGTCCATCATGTTGGCTTTGAAGTCGTCGATGGCATAGGCGTTGGACGGATGGAACGGCAGAGCAATCATGGGTTTAATCGTAGACAGGTCTACCTTCACCACGCCGTCGTAGTAGGCTACGTCTGCAGGGTTCAGTTCCTTGTATTCGTTTTCTCTGTGATGTTCCTTCAGGAATTTCCGGGTTTCTTCGTCCGTTCTCCAGATAGAGCTCAGGCAGGTGGTTTCCGTGGTCATAACGTCTACGGCGTTCCGGTAGTCCGTGATCATGCTGGAGACGCCGGGGCCCACGAATTCCATGACTTTGTTCTTCACGTAGCCGCTCTTATACACAGCGCCGCAGATGGCCAGGGCGATGTCGTGAGGGCCGACCCAGGGATTGGGTTTGCCGGTCAGGTAGATGGCTACGACGCCGGGATAGGGGTTGTCCCAGGTGTCGCCCAGGATCTGCTTATCCAGTTCGCCGCCGCCTTCGCCTACGGCCATGGTGCCCAGAGCGCCGTAACGGGTATGGCTGTCGGAGCCCAGGATCATCTTACCGCAGCCGGCGAACATTTCACGCATGTATTGGTGGATAACGGCCATATGAGGGGGTACGAAGATCCCGCCGTATTTCTGGGCAGCAGTCAGGCCAAACATGTGGTCATCTTCGTTGATGGTGCCGCCTACAGCGCACAGGGAGTTGTGGCAGCAGGTCAGGACATAGGGCATGGGGAATACGTCCATACCGGAAGCCCGGGCCGTTTGGATGATGCCGACATAGGTAATGTCGTGGCTGGTCAGGGCGTCAAATTTGATTTTCAGGGCGTCCATGGAGTTGCTCTTGTTGTGAGCCTTCAGGATGCCGTAGGCGATGGTGCCCTTCTTAGCTTCTTCCTTGGAAACTTTCTTGCCCAGTTTGGCTTCGACTTTGGCTTGTTCTTCTTCCGGAACCAGTTCCGTGCCGTTCAGCAGATACGCACCGCTTTTGAATAATTCGATCATGATGTTTCTCCTTTTCACAAAATATCTGTTCTACACCAACAATAGAACATCGAATACATTCCACACTTGTTTTGAATCTATTTGAAAATTTACGTATTTATTGTAGTTCTTTAGTCCTAATAATACCAATACTTAATATCATGTGGAAACTATAAGAATAAATCTATGGTTTAAAAAGTCTACATCAGAATCCAAATAATTGGGCAGGATTATCCACAAGAATTTTGTTGAAATTAACTTTGGATCCAGCTTGTTCCATCAGCAAATCCAACATATCAGAATCATTAGGCATGGGCTGCAAGTTCGTGTAACATCTAGGATGTGGCCAATCTGTTCCCCACAAGCAACGATCCGGATTTACTTTCACATATTCTTTACCTACTAAAACAGTATCTTGATAATTAGTAGTTTTTGAATCCATATATAACCCGGATAACTTTACCCACGCCTTATTTTTCTGCATCAGCCTACAAATGACACCGAATGCTGGATGGTTGATCCCATCAAAAGCAGGAATATGACCTCTGTGGTCAAAAACGATTTGGCAAGGCAGGTTTGCTAAGAACTCTTCTTTTTGAGCCGTAATGTCTGCGCCCATCCAAAAGCAGATACACCAATTCATAGGAGCAATCCGTTTAGCAAGTGCTTCCACCATGGCAAAGTCATCCGCTGCTCCACAGCTAATATTGATGCGGAGCCCTCGTACGCCCTGTTTATCCAGCTCTTGCAATTCAGCATCAGAAATTGTAGGATCTACAACAACTATGGCACGAGTATTTTCTTTACCCATAGTTTTCAAAGCATCCAACGTACACTGATTGTCCGTACCATATGCTGAAGGCTGTACAATGACATTGCGGGTTGTGCCCAGTTTCTTTTGCAGCATCCAATAACATTCTACTGTAGCAGGCGGCTGATTACGGACATCCGTAGGCTGATAAGGAAAGCGAACAGGATCATAGATGTGATGATGGGAATCACAAGCATAATCTGGAATCGTATATTTAGGATAATTTCTACCGGTACAATAAGGGACTTGAATCCCGTTTTCTATTCCAGTCATCAAATTTCTTCTCCTTAAAATAGATTAGCCAGCAATCACTTGGTTCTTGTTTCCTCTGGAACCGATAAAATAAGAAGCAGCACAGACAACTAAACCAATAATACTACTCATATTATTAGGGGCAAACATCATAACACCACCAAGGAACATGATCACCCGGATAGGCAAACTTAATTGATTCTTAATATATCCTGCAATGGAAACGCCCATAAAGAATACACCTATTACTGCAGTAGCTGTGCAGATTACGATATTCGGCAGGTTCCCCATAAGCATCAAGCCCTGGTTATAAGCGAAAGTGAAAGGAACCAGAAATGCAGGCGCCGCTAACAATACGGACAACATACCCGTCTTTAACCAGTTGGAGTTAGCAATACCAGATGCAAGGAACACGGCTGCGCATACTGGGGGAGTAATAGCACCTAACGTAGAGAAGTAGAAGACAAACAGGTGAGCTACCAGTTTAGATTCTCCCAAGAAAATCAGAGCTGGAGCTAAGATAGCAGCGGCCAATACATAAGCTGCAGTAGGAGGCAGGCCCATACCCAGGATAAAGCATACCAACATCGCTAAAACAAGGCAGGCGAACAAGTGACCAGCACCCAACGAAATAACTAAGTTAGACAGCTTTACACCAAAACCGGATAAGGAGATAATCGCGATGGACAACTGAGCCCCGGCCAACAGTCCTGCCATGCTCAAAATGCTTTGTGCACCATCAATAGCAATATCGAAGCACATTTTACCAGTTTTCTTAGCCGTAGTTCCTACGTCCTTAGATTCAATAAAGAAACAAACGCCAGCAGTAATAACAGCCAAAATTGTAGAGTAGAATGCAGCTTTTGTTACAGTGTAGCTGGCAATTAACATTGCAACAAAGATTGCCAGAGGAACAAAGATAATGGCCAATTCAATGCGGCCGATTCCTTCTCTAATTCCCTGTCCATTGATGCCTAATTTTTTACTCAGAAAATGAATTGCAATATATGCACCGAAATAGTACAGCAGGGCAGGAATAATAGCTGCTTTAGCAATCTGAGTATAAGGTTTGCCAATAAGCTGAGCCATAATGAAAGCCGCTGCACCCATAATAGGCGGCATAATCTGACCACCAGTAGAACCAACAGCAGAAATAGCAGCAGACCATTCTTTATCGTACCCATCTTTTTCCATCATAGGAATTGTGAATGTACCAGTAGCCACTACGTTAGCCATTGCAGAACCAGAAATCATACCGAAAAGGCCAGAGGCAATCAAAGATACCTTACCAGGACCCCCTACAGCCTTACCACTAATTTTTTGAGCAATTTTAATAAACGTTTGAGATCCACCGGTTAATGCCAGTGTAGAACCGAAAATCCCGAATACAGCCAACATGCCAGCCGAAAGGCCAACCATCATGCCCCAAATTCCGTTAGTTGTATGATACAGGTGCCAAAATACTACATCAAAAGAGAAATTTCTATGAGCCCATTCGCCAGGGAAGACTTCCCCAAACAGAGCATAGAACAGGAAGAACAAAGCCATGATAGGGAATGTCCAGCCAACAGCTCTACGACTTGCTTCAATAATCAATAAGGTTAAAATAACAGCACATGCCTTATCCATAGTACCAATCCACTGAGTTGGCTCCCACAAGATTTGTTTATAGATAGTTAAGATATATCCTGTCGTAAACAAAGCTAGGAGAGCAAGGATAATATCGTACACAGGCACATGATCCATGGCCACACCTTTTTTTATTGGTTTCAGAATAAAGAGCATGGTAAGGACAAAAAATAGATGGACGCCTCTCTGAATCATGCTGGGAAAAACGCCAAAACCAGCTGTATATAACTGAAATATAACTAATCCTACTGAGAATAGGACAATAAACTTATGCCAAAAGCCACTTAACTTTCTCATAACCTCTCTCCTTTCAATTACTTCTTAACAGGTACATATTCTGGAGGAATCAATTTCTCAGGTACTTTTACGCCGATTTCCTCAAAATATTGAACTGTTCCAGCATGAAGAGGCACGGTTGAACTTAAGGTCAATTTGATCATATCAACCTTAGCTCCTTTAGGATACGCAGCTACCCAAAGAGGCTTTTGGGTATCAAAGATAGCTTTGCAGATTTTGTACCCATCTTCCTGAGACATTCTTTTTGTTGTTTGGCATCCTTGAGGAACAGCCAGAGTATTCACTACATAATCCTGGTCATTATAGGTGTTAGCCGGGATTTTATCGATCAGCAGATACGGATATTCACTTCTAACAGTCTTAATTTGTTCATCAGACATAGATAAAATGCGTACAGGAATTGCAGCACCTAATTGCATAACATAAGAGTCCCGGGCTGGTCCCAGTTTTGTAGTACCAACGATTTCGTGGTTGGCATAAGCATCAGCGGCATCGGCCTGAGAAGCTGTAAAGTAATCAGGTTTTACATTTAATTTTCCCAGAATCTTTTTGGTAATATCTTCTGCCGTAGTTCCAGTACCGCCAGGATTATATCGTTTGCCATCCAGATCCTTAAAATCTTTTATGTCTGAATCTTTCGGCACACAGAAGATTTCCAAAGTAGAATCATAGTAATAAAGAATTCTTGCATCCTTATTGGGTTTACCTTTAAACACGCCCAAGCCATTATAGCTTTCATAGTCGGTAGAAGCTACACAGTTCCCGAAATCAGCAAACCCAGACTTGACTCCTTTTGTAATAGCAATCGCCCCCTGAGATTCGGCAACTGTCACAATATAATTGGGATATGCAGCATGAATAGCATTCCCAAAAGCAACCCACAAAGGATATAAAGCTGAGCTTCCAGGAGGCGCATACAGAGTCCACAACACTCTGTCTTTATCATTCCCACATCCAGTAAGTGCAAACACTGATAATAGCATTGCAATAAGAGCTGAAACAAATTTCTTTTTCATAAGTTTCTTCCTTCCCGAATACACTTTTCATACACTAACCAAAACATTGAATATTCCGGTGCGGCGGAGCCGCCAGTCCGGTGGCGAGTGAGCCACCGGTCC
>OMUE01000021.1 GCA_900314165.1 uncultured Acidaminococcus sp. | reverse complement strand
TGAAAGACAAACTGGAACGGGCAGAAAACCTGGAAATTGGCAGTGAAATCGGTCATGGTACCTTAGAACGTTCCGTAGAAGTAACCATCGGCTCCGACATGGAAGCCCTGATGGGTGCCGAAATCCTGGTGGAAGACGGCAAAGTCATCGGCTTTAGGGAATAAGGCCATGGAACGGAATATCGTGATTGGTAAAATTGTCGCCCCGCATGGCGTGCGGGGCGAATTTCGCGTTATGCCCCTGTCCGACCAGCCGGAACGGTATCTGGATCTGGAGACCATTACCCTGGATAACGGACGGACGCTGACGGTGGAAGCCATACGCCAACACAAAAATGTGTTCCTCATCAAGACCCGGGAAATCCAGACCATGGATGAAGCGGAAACTCTGCGGGGCCGCTCCATCGTCCTGGCCCGGGAAGAACTGCCTCCCTTGCCCGAAGGCCAGTTCTATGTGCGGGATATTATCGGCTTTGCGGTTGAAACGCCGGAAGGGACGCCTGTGGGCACCCTGAAGGACGTCTTCACCCCCGGTTCCACGGATGTATATGTCATTGCGCCTCCTGAGGGAGAGGACATCCTGGTGGCGGCCATTCCCGATAATATCAGGGCAATCGATTGGGATGCCAAAAAGATTGTAGTCGTGCTGCCGGAGTGGATCTAAGTGCGTAATTTCATCTTCATCACATTATTTCCTGACATGATCCTGCAGGCTGCCGGCTACAGTATCCTGGGCCGGGCGGTTCAGGAAGGGCTGTTGCATGTAGAGTGCGTGAACCCCCGGGACTATGCCACGGATCGGCATCGCAGCGTGGATGATACCACCTGCGGCGGCGGTGCGGGCATGGTGCTGAAGCCCCAGACCTATCTGGCGGCTCTGCAGCGTGCCCGGGAGTTGGCTCCGGAGGCCTTGGTGGTGGCCCTGACCCCTGTAGGGGAGGCCCTGCATCAGGAGCGGGTGTGCGCTTTGGCGGAGACCGGACGGGATATGATCTTCCTGTGTGGCCATTACGAGGGCTTTGACGAACGGATCCTGGCTCAGGCGGACCTGCGGCTATCCGTAGGGGATTTTGTCCTGACCGGAGGCGAATTGCCGGCCCTTGCCGTCATGGACGCCGTAGCCCGGTTCATTCCCGGGGTGTTGGGCAAGCTGGTCAGTGCGGAGGAAGATTCCTTCCACGACCATCTGCTGGAATATCCCCAATATACCCGTCCCGTAGACTATGAAGGGCAGAAAGTACCCGCCATCCTTTTGTCCGGAGACCATGGCAAGATTGCCCTGTGGCGCCGGAAGGAGGCCCTGCGGGCCACGTACCTCCATCGGCCAGACCTGCTGCAGAAACTCCAGTGGCAGAAAGGCGATGGCAGGTTGTTTTTAGAGATTTTAAACGAAGAAAGACAGAAAAAAGATGCAGGGGAAAATGTGTAAAAGTTTAACACTTTTCCTTGCACCCAAATGGGCTGTATGGTATAATACAGCGTATGCATAACGGGCGGTCCGCTGTTAGCACGTGGCTAGACATGAACGTCTTGGATTCAGAGGAGGAACATAAATGAATATTATCGAAGCAATTGAAAAGGAACAGCTGCGTTCCGACATTCCTGACTTCCGTCCTGGCGATACCCTGAAAGTATATGCCAAAATCGTTGAAGGCAACCGTGAACGCGTTCAGTTATTTGAAGGCGTCTGCATTTCCCGTAATGGCTCTGGCGTACGTGAAATGTTCACCGTTCGTCGTATTGCTTCCGGCGTCGGCGTAGAAAGAACGTTCCCTGTACATTCCCCGAGAATCGAAAAAATCGTCGTTTCTCACAGAGGTGTTGTACGGAGAGCAAAACTGTACTACCTGCGTAAACTGACCGGTAAAGCTGCTCGTATCAGAGAACGCCGCTAATCGGAAACTAAAGAAGGCTGTTGAACCCATTGGTGCTGCAGCCTTCTTTTTTTCTAGAGGAGTGAAACCATGACAGAAGAAAAGAAATCCGGTTCCTGGCAGGATACGGTCAGCGACTGGCTGATCTCCATCATCGTAGCGGTGGTGCTGGCCTTCTGTATCCGCACGTTCCTGGTGGAACCCTATATGGTGTCCGGTCCTTCTATGCGGGAGACCCTGCAGGACAGGGAACGGCTGCTGGTGAACAAGCTGGTGTATTACACCAGGGAACCCCAGCGGGGCGAAATCATCGTGTTCAAATACCCCAGCGATACCCGCCGGGACTTCATCAAACGGGTCATTGCCGTAGGCGGGGATACCATTGAAATCCGCAACGGCCAGACCTATGTGAACGGACAGAAACTGAACGAGACGTATATCCGGGAGCCCTTCAAGACGAATTATCCCAAGGCCACCGTGCCCAAAGGCCATGTGTTCGTCATGGGGGATAACCGGAATAATTCCGAGGATAGCCGGTACAGAGATGTAGGCTTTGTGGATCTGAGCCTTATCAAAGGCAAAGCCAGTGTCATATTCTGGCCCATAGGCCAGGTCCGGGCGCTGCCGTAAATGAGATTAAAAAGTGAAAAGAGAAAAGTAAAAAGAAAAGAGGATATGAAAAAAGCACATTCTCTTTGGGTCTCGAATCACGAGTCTCGAGCTAATGGGTAGGAACTGTGAAATTCATTTTTTCACAGTTCCTTTTTTATGCAGGATTTTTGCTGTTTACGGCGAAATAGAATGCCATAAACTAAATCATGCTGAGACTTGTAGAAAGGTGGTTGACTATGGCAGCATTATTAGGCAGCGGTTTATTTATCTTCATCGTATTCGTCTTCGTCATCCTGTTCCTGCATTTCGTGCCTTTGGGACTGTGGGTGTCGGCTATGGCTGCAGGGGTTCACGTGCATATCTTCACCCTGGTGGGCATGCGGCTGCGGCGGGTGGTGCCGTCGAAAATCATCCTGCCCCTGGTAAAGGCCAATAAGGCCGGCATCGCCCTGAACGTGGACCAGCTGGAAGCCCATTACCTGGCCGGCGGCGACGTGGACCGGGTGGTAGATGCCCTCATTGCGGCAGAACGGGCTGAGATCCCTCTGACCTTCGAACGGGCAGCGGCTATCGACCTAGCCGGTCGTGACGTATTGGAAGCCGTCCAGATGAGCGTCAATCCGAAGGTCATTGAGACGCCGTTGATTTCAGCAGTGGCGAAAAACGGTATTGAATTGAAGGTACGGGCCCGGGTTACCGTGCGGGCTAATATTGACCGGCTCGTAGGCGGCGCCGGGGAATCCACTATCATCGCCCGGGTAGGGGAAGGCATTGTCACTACTGTAGGCTCTTCGGAAGAACATACGGACGTATTGGAAAATCCGGACCATATTTCCCGGACTGTGCTGGCTAAGGGGCTGGATGCCGGGTCTGCCTTTGAAATCCTGTCCATTGATATTGCAGACGTGGACGTGGGCCGGAATATCGGGGCCCAGCTCATGACGGACCAGGCAGAAGCGGACAAGAACATCGCCCAGGCCAAAGCGGAAGAGCGGCGGGCTATGGCTGTGGCCAAAGAGCAGGAAATGCGGGCCTACACCCAGGAAATGCAGGCCAAAGTCGTAGAAGCCCAGGCCAAGGTGCCAGAAGCTCTGGCTCAGGCACTGCGGGACGGCCATCTGGGAGCCATGGACTACTACCAGATGAATAACCTGCTGGCGGATACGAAGATGAGGGAGAACCTGGTCCAGACCACCCAGCAGCCGTTGCCGGACACCCGGAAGCCGGAAAAATAAGGAGGGCCTATGGAGTCGCGGATCGTCTTTATCATCTGGCTGGCCATCCTGTTGTTGGGACAGGTCAGCAGCCGCCGGAAACGGCAGCAGAAGCAGCAGAAAAAGGGGACGCCCACTCTGTTTTCCCGGAAGATTTCGTTTCCTAAGAAGCAAAAGCCTCCTAAACCTGCTACTGTGAAGCAGCCGGAACCCTTTACCTGTGAACAGGCTAATGAACCGGAGCCTGCAGGTCCAATGAAGCCAAAAGTAAAGCAGGACCTGCGGACCCAGGTGCAGCCGGTGAAATCCTCCCTGCAGGACGAGATCACGGACTTAAAACCAGATGTAGTTCCTCAGGTGCAGGAAGATCAGGAACCGGTAACACAGGTCCCTGTGCAGCCGGTCCTGACCGGCACTGTCCGGGATGGCATGGTGTGGGCCATGATTCTGGGCCAGCCCAGGGCCAAAGAAAGCTGGGCCATGGAAACTCGCAAAAGATATGGAAGGCTATAGAGAAAGAGAGCTGATGAAGGTGCAAAAACAGGAAAAATACCTGAACAAGGAAACACCCTGGGTGGACCGCTTTTTAAACACAGTGGAGACGGTATGCGACAAGCTGCCGCCACCGGCCATCTTATTTATAATCCTCTTTGTGATTACGGCAATCGTAGGCTGGGCGCTGACTATCACAGGAGCTTCTCTGGTCAATCCGGCCAATGGTAAAGTCGTTATGTCCCAGAACCTATTTTCCAAAGCGGGGGTTACCTGGCTGCTGACCAGCTTGGTCAAGAACTTTACAGGCTTTGCCCCCTTGGGACTGGTGCTGACCATGACCATGGCCATCGGGTTCTGTGAAGAATCCGGGCTGTTGGCCACTTTGCTGCGCCGCAGCATGCAGAATGTGCCGCCCAATATTGTCCCGTACCTTATCGCCTTTGTAGGCACCATGGGCAACATTGCCTCGGATACGGCGGCTGTAGTCATTCCGCCTCTGGCAGCACTGGTGTATATGGGCGTTGGCAAGAATCCTATCGTAGGGATGATTGTGGGCTATGCAGGCAGCAATGCGGGCTTTACGGCTAACCTGGTAGTGGCCGGTACGGATACGCTGCTGCAGGGGCTGACCAATACGGCCATCGAAGGGTTCCTGGGTACAAAGGATTTTGTGGTGGATGTTACCTGCAACTGGTACTTCATGGCCGCCTCCACGTTCCTGGTGTCCCTGGTGCTGGGCTATACTGCTAATAAGCTCATCGAACCCCGCTTCGGGAAATATGAGCCCAAAGAAATGCAGAAGGTGGAAGCCGTAACGGACCTGGAAATGAAGGGCCTGCACAAAGCTGGCCTGGTGACGCTGCTGTACATCCTGGTTATCGCTATAGGCTTCTTTACAGGGATCCTGTCCAAGGATGGCCATACAGTAGTAGGCTCCCTGCTGCTGAAGGGACTGATTCCCATCCTTTTCTTCCTTATGAGCTTTGCCGGGATTGCCTATGGCAAAACCGTAGGAAAGTTTACAAATGTGCGCAGTATTAACAGCGCTATGGTGACGCAGATGGCCCACATGGGGTCCTACGTGGTATTCTGCTTCTTCTGTGGCCAGTTCCAGGCTCTGTTCAACTGGACGAAGCTGGGCACCCTGCTGGCTATTTCCGGAGCGGATTTCCTGAAGGGCTTGGGCTTTACGGGTATTCCTCTCTGCGTGGTATTCGTGCTGGTGTGTGCCTTCGTAAATATCTTCATGTCCTCCGGGTCTGCCAAGTGGGCTATCTTTGCTCCTATCTTCGTGCCCATGTTCATGCTGCTGGGCTATCACCCGGGGTTTGCCCAACTGCTGTACAGACTGGGGGATTCTCCGGGCAACTCCGTAACGCCTATGATGCCTTACCTGTGGATGATGCTGGCTGTGGCTCAGGAAAAGTATGATCCCAATGTAAAAGTAGGGACGTTCATCTCCAACCTGATTCCCATGGCGATTATCCTGCAGATTGCCTGGATCCTGTTTATGATCATCTGGATGCTGCTGGATCTGCCTATCGGCCCTGGCGTTGGCACGAAGCTGCCACCAGGGATCTTATAATTAAAAGTGAAGAGCAAAGGCGAAGAGCGAAGAGGCTGCCTACGGCAGCGAACCCGATGAGGCGTCCAGAGGGGACTTCTAACCCCTTAACCCCTAATCCTCTAATCCCTAATCCCTAATCCTCTAATCCCTAATCCTCTAATCCCTAATCTCCTATAGAAACGAGGTATATCATGGAAAACACAAGAGTCGATATCGCTATGGCAGCCCATAGCGCAAAAATCCACAATAACTGTGCTCAGTGCGTCCTGCTGGCTTTCCAGCAGGAACTGGGCAAATCTACAGAAGAGCTGCGGGCCCTGGGTGCCGGCTTCGGCACCGGTATGGGCGGCATGCAGGCTACCTGCGGAGCCTTGTGCGGTGCCTGCATCGCCTTGGGCCTCTTGCGGGGCGAAAAGCAGCCGGAAACGAAGCTCATTATGAAGGGCCTGCTGGAAGAATTCAAACAGCAGACCGGCGCCACCATCTGTGGCGACCTGAAAGGTCTCAAGACCCACAAAGTCCTGTGCAGCTGCGACGACTGCATTGCCTATGCCGTAAGGGATGTGGAGAAAAGAATGCTTGAATAGGAAAAAGATGATAGATGATAGAACCTGTTGTCGGGGGGTAGAAGCCTGCTTGTCGGAAGGTTTTATCAGTCCGCCCTTTTCAGGGACGGGGGACCATCCGCAGGATGGTTGGTGGGTTCGTGCAAGCAGTCTTATTGACAGAAAACACTATCATTTGTTTTAGACATGTCTTCTGTATATAATGTAACTATAGAGTCATTACATACAAGGAGACGATACTATGTATTTAAAGGACCTGACGGAAGAACAAAAAAGCTTGGCACTGGATATCCTGATTGGTGTGGCAAACGCTAACCACTATATGGAAGACAGTGAAAAAGAGAAAATCACGGATTATTGCAAAGAAATGGGTCTTGCACCCCGCTATACAGCTGAACTGGAACCGGAAGAAGCAGAACAGAAATTCCTGAGCATCAGCAACAGAAACGATTGCCGGAAGCTGCTGGTAGAAGTAACGGCTATGGCTATTGCGGATAATACCTTTGATGACTTGGAAAGAGCTTTCGTGAAAAACTTCCTGAAGGCCGCCGAAATCACCAATGCAGAATTCTCTATCATCTATGACTATCTGGAAAAAATCAACGGCTATTACGAAAAGTTGCACATCATGGTGTTTAATTCCTGATGGGATTGTAAAAAGTGCATAGCGCAACAGAAGGGGCTGTGATTTTTTTCACAGCCCCTTCTGTCACTCGCCCTTGATTACAGGGCATTGTCACTCGTCACTCGCCAATGGTAAGTAGCTGTGAAAATTCATTTTTCACAGCTACTTCTTTATGTTTGACCAATAAATATGTCGAAAAGAAAAAATAATAAGTCAAATAATAAATAAATAAAGTCAAAATATGATATAATAGAGTCAAATATAAAGCCGATACTCAAAACTAAGAAAAAAGGAGGAACAACCCATGGATGCTGCATTACTGGACGAACTATTAGGACAGGGGGAAAGTGTCTCCGTAGAATGTAAGAAAGCTGTGGATACGTGCCCGAAATCCATTTGGGAGACGTACTCCGCTTTTGCCAATACGGATGGAGGCTATATCCTTCTCGGAATTACAGAACATAAGGGTGCCGCTACACTCCGTGAACGGTTTGAAGTGACCGGGATGGCCCAACCGGACAAAATCCAGAGTGAATTCTGGAATGGCATCAATAGTGATAAAGTCAGTGCCAATCTGCTATTGGCTTCTGATGTCCAAATGGTGGAATACCAGCAAAAACAGGTCCTGATCATCCATGTTCCTCCTGCGGATTACCGGCAGCGGCCAGTCTATATCAACGGGAATCCTATGAAGGGAACTTATAAACGGAATCACGAAGGCGATTACCATTGCCGGGAATCAGAAATCAAAGCCATGTTTCGGGACGCTGCAGATACAGGCAATGATGTGGGCTTATTGGAGGGCTATACCCTTGCCGATTTGGATAAAGAAACTGTCAGATCCTATCGGATCGAGTTTGAGCACATTAATCCTGACCATGTATGGAATGGGTTAGAAGATGCAGCATTTTTACGGAATATGGGTGCTGTTGGCTTGGATCGGCGGACGGGAAGTTTGTGGCTTACGGCGGCTGGACTGCTTATGTTCGGACAGGGCCTGCCCATCCGGGAACGGTTCAGCAACATCCGCATGGATTTTCTGGATACGACGAACCTTGTTCCCGGTGCCCGCTGGACTCACAGACTGACCTACGATGGTTCCTGGGAAAATAATCTGTACCAGTTCATGCGAAAAATCCTGCCTTGGCTATTGGAAAACGTGAAACGGCCCTTCCGGCTGGAAGGTGTGGTGA
The DNA here is from genome assembly GCA_900314165.1 of uncultured Acidaminococcus sp. The sequence continues at coordinate 6,489 of OMUE01000021.1, read as the reverse complement.
GGAGGGAGGATACCCTGATCCATCAGGCTATCCGGGAAGCCCTGACCAATATGGTAATCCACGCCGATTATATGGTGAGAGGTCTGCTGAAAGTCGAAATATCGGATCATAAGATCCTATTTAGCAATCCCGGTTCCCTGAAACTGGCGAAACAGGATATTTACGAAGGAGGTCATGCCTATGCCCGAAATCCCTTACTGCAGACCATGCTGCGGATGATAGGTCTGGGAGAAAATATAGGTTCAGGCTTCCCTACGATTTTACGGGCTTGGCAGCTGTCCGGATGGCCAGAACCGGAACTCAGTGAAGATAGCCGCTTTGAGTGTGTGAATCTTTTACTGGAAATGCCTGATAAAGGCAGAAACGCCGGACATCCGGGCAGGATAAAGCTGCAGGACAATGCGACGGCGGCTAAAATCCTTGATATGTTGGCGGCCAATGAAGCCATGACTATAAAAGAAATTGCAGAGGAAACCCATCTGACAATCAGTGGAGCTACCCGGGCAGCTAAAACTCTGATAGAAGAAGACGCGGTGGAACGGGTACGGGATAAGGGCGTGTATTACTATATGAGGAAGAGAGTGTAAGGAGGGATACGGCTATGACTGCAAAATCATCCATGTACACCATGATGGAAACCTGCCGGTTGACGGGACTTAGCTATCAGACGCTGAAATATTACTGCAACGAAGGATTGGTGCCGGATGTGCAGAGGGATGCCAATAACCGGCGGATCTTTTCAGAACACATGGTAAAGTGGATCAAGGACCTGAACTGCCTGAAAAAATGCGGCATGTCCATTGAAGAAATGAAAGAGTATCTGGCCATGTGTCTGGAGGGCCAGGCTTCCATACCGAGGCGGCAGGCCATGCTGGTTGTCAAGAAGCAGAAGCTTCAGGAAGCTATGGCAGAACTGCAGGCCAGCATGGATTACATCGACAAGAAACAGAAATTTTATGATGATGTACAGACGGGAAAGATTCCCTATGTGAGCAATCTGCTGCCGGAGTATCGTAAGAAGTGAAAAGAGAAAAGTGAAAAAACCTCTTGACCGATAGTAACTACCGCAAACTATACTGGGTTTGCAATGGGAAAGGAACCATCAGTCAGGAGGTTTTTATTATGATAGGACTTAGAAAAAAGATTATGGTGCTGGTTACGGCACTCGTCTTGGTTGTGGTCGGAGGCTGCGGCAACGGAAACCAGCAGACAGCGAAAGCGGCACAGCCTGAGCAGGCTCCGCAGGCAACAGCTGCAAAGACGGACAACAAGGTTATCTTTGTCAATGCCAGCCGCAGCGCGAAAGGCAATACGTATAAGATGGGAGAGGCGTTCTTAGCCGGCGTGACACACGAAACCGTATTCCTCAACGATTATAAGATTTACCAATTGGGCCAGAATTTTCCCGATGACCAGTTGAAGGAAGTGCTGAAGAAGCTGGAAGCGGCGGATACCATCGTTATTGGTTCCCCTGTGTATTGGCATACCATGAGCGGCCCGCTGAAGACGTTCATCGATCGGCTGTATCCCCTGGAAAAACCGGTAAAGGCGCTGGCTGGCAAGAAACTGTATTTCTTGCTGCAAGGGGCAGCACCTTCTCAGGAAACCTTGAAGCAGACCCCTTATATCATGAGCCGGGTAGCCAACCAGTACGACATGAAATATATGGGTGCCGTCACGGATCCTGGCGATATGAATGACCTAAAGGCTGTATTAAAGAAGAATCTGTAAAAAAAAGCTGCTTAGCAAGTGAAGTGTCGCGCGGGCGCACCGCCAAACGGCCCAGCCGTTTTCTGGCACGCCCCTACGGTCCGCTGGACGCTCCCACCATCCGCTAAAGCGGATACCTCCGCCCCCAGAGGGGGCCGGATTCAGGCACCCAAGGTTCGACAACATGGCGAAACACGACCAAACGACCTACGTCCTCCGCCGTAGGCAGGCGGGGGACTATTTTTTCGCACGTGGTTTCTAACGTACGACAACATTGCAAACAGGCCTAGGAGAAAAAATAGTTCCCCGATGCCTAGGCAACGAGAAAGCAACGTTCAGGCATGACCTACGGCTGGTCGATGCGAAAGCAACGGCCAACCTATAGCTAGTGACGGTTTTTAGCCAGTGACGAGTGACGAAAAAGGGGGCTGCTGCAGTTGAATAACTGCAACAGCCACTTTTTGCTATTCCTTTTATCTATGGTCGTTGTTCTGGTTCCTGGTGAGTATTATAATAATAGAGAACTTATTTTTTATCAAAGGAGCGATTGCGATGAATTCTTCAAATAATACGTTTCGCATGACATTTTCGGCCCTTCTGGTGGCCATCGGGACCATTACGGCCAACCTGTTCTACATCCCTGTGGGCATTTCCAAATGCTTCCCCATGCAGCACTGCATCAACGTGCTGTGTGCGGTGCTGTTGGGACCCGGCTATGCGGCAGCCATCAGCTTCCTGATCGCCCTGCTGCGGAACCTGTTCGGCCTGGGTTCTCCTCTGGCCTTTCCCGGCAGCATGATCGGCGCTATCTGCGCCGCCCTGGTGTATAAGAAGTTCCATACCATTCCCGCTGCTATGGTAGGTGAAGTGGTAGGCACCGGCATCATCGGCGGCTACGTGGCCTATCTGGTGGCTACGTTCATCCTGGGCAAACCCACCATGGCATTCTTCTTCATTCCCCCGTTCCTGGTGTCCACCATCGGCGGCAGCCTCATTGCGGGCTTGGCTCTGAAATTGGGCGTGTTCAACCTGGTCAAAGCCAAATTGCCCGACCCTGTAAGAAAGTGAGGGAACCGTGAGATTCCTGCATACTTCTGACTGGCATCTGGGCCGGATCTTCCACGGCCTCCATTTACTGGAGGACCAGCGGCAGGTCCTGGACCAGGTGCTGACCATTGCAAAAGAATACAACGTAGATGCAGTCCTGGTGGCTGGCGACGTATACGACAGGGCCGTGCCTCCCACGGAGGCCGTGAACCTGCTGGACGAAACCCTGCGCCGGCTGGTCCTGGACTTGCAGCTGCCCGTCATTATGATTGCCGGGAATCACGACAACCCTGACCGATTGAATTTCGGTCAGGCTTTGTTCGCTTCCCGGCAGCTTTATATTGTAGGTCCTGTAAGCCCCTCTGCACAGCCCATCTGCCTGAAGGATGAATATGGGCCCGTGTATTTCGCCCCCATGACCTATTGCGAGCCCCTGACGGCTACGGAGCTCAGCGGGGAAAAGAAGCCCACCCACGAGGCCGCTCTCCAGTGGCAGGTGGCCCATATGCTGGGGCAGATTCCGGACGGCGCCCGCAAAGTGGCTCTGGCTCACGTCTTTGTGACCGGCGCCCAGCCTACACCGGACAGCGAGCGGCCTTTGGCAGCCGGCGGTGCTACTACAGTGAGCCTGTCCTGCTTTGATGCATTCAACTACACGGCTTTGGGACACCTGCATGCGGCCCAGAACTGTTCTCCGAAAGTTCGGTATTGCGGTTCCCTGTTGAAATATTCCTTCGCAGAAGCCAGCCAGAAGAAAGCCGTCCACATTGTGGATCTGGCGGGCGATGGCAGCATCCGCGTGGAAACACTGACCCTGAAGGCCCCCCATGAACTGGCGGTACTGAAGGGTACGTTCCAGGACCTGTTGGAACATCCCCGGACAGAACATCTGGAGGATTACCTACAGATTATGCTGACGGACAGCACACCGATACTGGATGCCAAGCATCGGCTGGAACAGGTGTATCCCCGGATCCTGCAGTTGGGCTACGAACGGCTGCAGCCTCAGGCCGTGGAACGGCAGGCCAGCGAGGCCCGAAAAGGCCTGGGCACGGCCGACCTGTTCTCTGCCTTCTTCAAAGAAGTGACAGGGCAGGAATTGGATGACAATCAAAAAGACTTGTTCCACCAGGTCCTGCAGGATCTGGTCCAGGAAGGGAGGAACGCCTGATGTGCCCACTAGCACTTACCATGACGGCTTTCGGCCCTTACGCCGGGCAGGAACAGATCGATTTTACGGCGCTGGGGGACAAGCGGTTCTTCCTCATTACCGGGCCTACGGGTAGCGGAAAGACCACAATTTTGGACGCCATTACCTTTGCCCTGTATGGCACGGCCAGCGGGGATCTGCGGGATAACCGCAGCCTGCGCAGCGATTATGCCACTCCTGAGACGAAGACGGAGGTCCAGTTTACGTTTTCCAACCTGGGCAAAACCTATGAAATCACCCGGACCCCGGAACAGGTGCTGAAAAAGCAGCGGGGGGAAGGAACCCGGACTGTGCCCGTAGGGGCCTCTCTGGTGGAAATCCAGGAATCCGGGGAACGGAAAGTGCTGGCCACCAGCAACAGTACGGCCACCCGGGCTATAGAAGGCCTGCTGGGCTTCCAGGCAAAACAGTTCCGGCAGCTCATGGTGCTGCCTCAGGGAGAATTCCGTCGGTTTCTGGTGGCGGACTCCAAGGAACGGAAACAGATTTTAGAAACACTGTTCAAGACAGAGCAGTACAGCTATATAGAAGAGGCCCTGGACGCCCGGGCTAAGGCTTTGCGCAAGCAGTACGACGAAACCAGGAACCGCTATGAGCTTCAGCGGGAGAGTGTGGCGGCGGAAAATGCAGCGGCACTGAAAGCGCAGCTGGAAGAGCAGAAAAAGGTCTTGAAAGAGCGGGAGGTCCAGGAAAAACAGGCTCAGGAGTTGGCACATAAGGCCGTAAAGGAATACGAAGCGGCCCGGCAGATTGCCCTGAATTTGGACAAATGGGAGGCCTGCGTGGCCCGGCAGCAGAAGCTGCAGGGGGAAGCCCCGGAGATCCGGCAGCTGGAAGAAAAAATCAAGATCCTGGAAGAGGCCCAAAACCTGCATCCGGTGTACAGTAAAACCCTGACGGCCAAACGGCAGAACGACGCAGCTCAGGCCCAGCTGACCGCTGCCCAGGCAGCCTATGAAAAAGCTCAAAAGGACTATGAGGCCCAGCTGCAGAACGCAGCAGAGGCCAATACGGATGCCCTGCAGCAGCAGGCGGACAAACTGCGGGAGGATATGGTCCGCATAGCTACGGCCAGTGCGGAGACCGTGCGGCTGGCCCAGGAATTGAAGGCAGGGCAGCCCTGTCCTGTTTGTGGTTCTCTGGATCATCCTCATCCGGCAACCCAGACGAAGGAACAACAGGATAAGCTGGAGCAGGAAACCCGGAAAGTAGAAAAACAGCTGGCCGCCATCAAAAAGCAGCAGAAACAGCTGGAAAAAGCCCGGGGCGCATGGAATCGGGCCAAAGGCTCCGTGGAAACGGCTAAGAAAAACGTAGCCAGCGCTCAACAAGTGTTTGACGAAGAAAAAGCAGCCTATGCCAAGGCTCTGGAAGCGTCCCCTTTCCCGGATCAGCAGGCCTTCCTGGGGGCTCACAAAGCTCTGAGCCTGAAAGAGGGCTGGCAAAACAAAGTCAAACAATACAACAATCAGGTCAGTCGACTGGAAGGGGAAATGAAGCTGCTGGCTGAGCAGATCCAGGGCCAGGAGCGGCCGGATCTGGAGCCCTTGGCTCAGGCCCAGAAACAGACTCAGGAGGCAGCTAGCGCACTGTCCAGCGAGACGGGGGCTCTTAAAGAATCCCTGGAACGGGGGAAGACGGTCCTGGCGTCTCTGGAAAAACTGGAAAAAGAACTGGACCGCCTGAACCGGGAGTATGGTCCCATCGGGCTTTTGGCGGATACGGCCAAAGGGAATAACGACCGGAAGCTCACGTTCTCGTCCTTTGTGCTCCAGGCCGTGCTGGATGATGTGCTGCAGACGGCCAACCTGCGGCTTAGCAAGATCAGCCAGGGCCGCTACAGCCTGTACCGCAGCGAAGACATCGTGGATGCCCGGAAAGAACAGGGCCTGGGACTGGAAATCATGGATGCCTTTACGGGTCAGATGAGGGCGGTGACTACCCTGTCTGGCGGGGAAATCTTCTTTACGTCCCTGTCTCTGGCTCTGGGGCTGTCCGATGTGCTGGAATCCTATGCCGGAGGCCTGCACCTGGACACAATCCTGGTGGATGAAGGCTTTGGTTCCCTGGATCCGGAGACCCTGGACAGTGCCATCAGCGCCTTGCTGGAACTGCAGCAGGGGGGCCGCCTGGTAGGCATCATCTCCCACGTGGCCGAGCTGAAGGAGCGCATCTCTGCCCAGTTGGAAATCATTCCTACCCAGCAGGGGAGTACCACGAGGTTTAGGGTATAAATTTCAATTTGCTTTACCCCGTAGGGGGCTGTGAAAAACAGTGAAGAGCGAAGAGTGAAGAGTGAAGAGGCGCCTGCGGCGGGCAAGGAAGTCAGCCATGCTGACAATAAAAAGGAGCTGTGAAAATTCATCTTTTCACAGCTCCCGTCTGACAGCGGACGCATCTCACGATGCGTCCCTACGGATTCAAATGGAAAAGTTAATTAGGACTTCTTAATATTAGAAAAGAAAGGGATGTTAAGGCCGGACTATAATTGACCCAAAGGGCCGGAAAAAAATGACCCACCT
>OMUE01000050.1 GCA_900314165.1 uncultured Acidaminococcus sp. | reverse complement strand
TCATTTTTTGAACGGAAGTCCTTTTCTTTTAAAGGGGTTGTTTTTTCACAGCTCCTTTTGCTTTATACGGTTAGATCAAAGAGATCTCCGTATTTTCACCACTGATTAATTGTTTTTCTTTCATTATTCGAAATATATGATAAAATATTAAATATAGTATGTAAGTGAGGAGTGAAGCGTGTGCTGACGGCAAAAGAGATTCCTGACTGGATGGTCAGGAAGATGGATGAAAACAACTTTATGAAGTTGGCCCGCGTAAAGCTGGAAAAAGTAGAATGTGGCTACTGTGAAATGAGCATGGACGTGGATCCAGAGCTTCATGGCAACCGGTATGGCGTGGTCCACGGCGGCGCCCTGTTTACCCTGGCTGATACGGCCATGGGTGTGGTAGGGTACAGTGTAGGGAGCAAAGTGGTAACCTTGTCCGCGTCCATCAATTTTATCAGCAATACGGCGGCGAAAGAGAAAATCATTGCAAAATGTACCTGTGAGCATGCAGGGCGCACTACGGTAGTATGCCGGGTAGAAATCTTTGATCATGAAGGCAACAAGATGGCAGATATTACCGGCACCATGTTCGTCATCGGCCATTTTGACGAAATACCACAAAAATGGTAAAATAAACATACTTATGAGCCTGAATGAAAGCTGAAAACTTATTACAGGAGGACCCTTATGGAGTTTGCATTTACAGAAGAGCAATTGGAACTGAGAGCTATGGTGAAAGACTTCGTGGATAAGGAAATCGTTCCTTATACCGAAGAAATGGATAGAGAAAACCATGCACGGCCTGAAATTTTCCAAAAGGCAGGGGAAATGGGCCTGTTGAACCTGATCGTGCCGGAAGAATACGGCGGCCCTGGTCTGGACAGCATTACTGTAGCCATGATTTACGAAGAATTAGGGAAGGGCTGCGCAGGTGTTGCTACGTCTATTGCAGCAAACGCTCTGGCTTCTTATCCTATCCTGATCGGCGGCAACGAGGAACAGAAGAAATATCAATGTGACCTGCTGAACGAAGGAAAACTGGCTGCTTTTGCTCTGACGGAACCGGGTGCCGGTTCTGATGCCGGTGCTGTCAGCACGAAGGCTGTGAAAGAAGGAGATCATTATATCCTGAACGGCAGCAAGGTATTCATTACCAACGGCGGCATTGCGGACAGCGTGCTGGTTTTTGCCAATACCCGTAAGAGCGGTGGTATCCGCGGTCTGACCTGCTTTATCGTTCCTACGAATACTCCTGGCTTCTCCGTAGGACGTAAAGAAGATAAGATGGGTATCCGTCCTTCCAACACCTGCGAACTGATTCTGGAAGACGTTGTAGTTCCTGAATCCATGCGTGTTGGTCGGGAAGGCCAAGGCTTTAAAATCGCTATGAAGACCCTGGATTCCGCCCGTCCCTTCGTAGCTGCTGTAGCTGTAGGCCTGGCAGAATCCTGCCTGGAAATCGCAGCTAAGTATGCCCGTGAAAGAAGACAATTTGGTCAGCCCATCGCCTCCTTCCAGATGGTCCAGGCTATGGTGGCCGATATGGCTATGAAAGTGGAAGCCGCAAAACTGCTGGTTTACCAGGCTTGCTGGATGCGTGACCAGGGCATGGAATTCGGCAAAGAAGCTGCTATGAGCAAATGCTATGCTTCCGATGTGGCTATGCAAGTGGCAACGGATGCCCTGCAGATCATGGGCGGCTATGGGTACATGAAAGATTATCCCATGGAAAAGAAAATGCGCGATGCCAAGATCCTGCAAATCTACGAAGGCACCAACCAGGTTCAGAGAATGGTTATTGCCAACAAGATTCTGTACTAAGCTTGAATTTCCTAAGGACCGTGAATGCGGATTCACGGTCCTTTTTTCATGAAAATTTTTTGTAGGCTCTACAAAATTCATTTGATACAATTTTCTGACAGATGATTATTGTCAATGTTCGGGAAATATCTTATAATAAAAGTGTATACAATATGGAAGGCCGGAAGGCCTAATGACAGGAATAATAGGAGAGATAATTAAAAATGATCAGTGCTGAATTGTTAGCCGAAGCAAAAGAAGTTGTCCGCGATTTAAACGTACGGGAATTGATCGAGGAAGCAATCCGAAATGGGGAAGGCTGCTTTACCGACAGAGGTGCCCTGCGGGTGACGACGGGAACTCATACCGGCCGTTCTCCTAAGGACAAATTCATCGTAGACACTCCCCTGACCCACGACGTGGTGAGCTGGACTACGAACCAGCCCTGCACCAAGGAGACTTACGACCGGCTGTTCGCCAAATGCAAAGCCTTTATCAAGACCCACAAGGTCTATGTGAACAACGTAAAAGCCGGTGCAGATCCCAAGTACCAGATCCGCGTAAAATTCATTAACGAAAAGGCCTGGCAAAGCGTCTTCGTGAACCAGCTGTTCATTAAGACGGATGAACCCAGCACCGTCCAGGAAGACTTTACCGTCATCTCCCTGCCCGATGTGATGGCAGAACCGGAACTGGACCATACGAATTCTGAAACGTTTATTATCCTGAATTTCGATGAGAAAACTGTGCTTATCGGCGGCGGCCTGTATGCCGGCGAACTGAAGAAATCCATCTTCTCCGTCATGAACTATCTGCTGCCTACTCAGGGCATCCTGAGCATGCACTGCTCCTGCAACGAAGGCAGCAAAGGGGATGTAGCCCTGTTCTTTGGTCTGTCCGGTACGGGCAAGACCACGCTGTCCGCTGATCCCCATCGTTCCCTGATCGGTGACGATGAACACGGCTGGGGCGATAATGGCGTATTCAACGTAGAAGGCGGCTGCTATGCCAAGTGCATCGACCTGACAGAAGACAGCCAGCCGGAAATCTTCCGGGCTGTTCGGTTCGGGGCTGTAACGGAAAACGTCATCCTGGATCCCAAGACCGGCGTTCCTGATTTCTCCGACAGCAGCCTGACGGAAAATACCCGTGTGGCTTATCCTCTGGATTATATCCCTAATGCCAAGCTGCCCAGCATGGCCGGCCATCCTAAGAACATCATCTTCCTGACGGCAGATGCTTTCGGCGTACTGCCTCCGATTTCCAAACTGACTAAGGAACAGGCTATGTACCATTACCTGACCGGTTACACTTCTAAGGTAGCCGGCACGGAACGGGGCATTACGGAACCCCAGGCTACGTTCTCCACGGCTTTTGGTCAACCGTTCCTGCCGCTGCCTCCGCTGACCTATGCGAAGCTGTTGGGCGAACGGATCCAGAAGTACGATACGAACGTATATCTGGTGAACACGGGCTGGAGTGGCGGCCCGTATGGGGTTGGCAAGCGCATGAAGCTGGCTTATACGAGAGCTATGATCCATGCTGCTCTGGATGGCGAACTGGGCAAGGAAGGCTGGACTACCATGCCGCTGTTCGGGGTCTCCATCCCGAAATCCTGTCCCAACGTACCTGCCTCCGTGCTGAATCCGAAATCTACCTGGGCGGATAAAGCCGAATACGACAAAACTGCCAGAAAGCTGGCCGGTTTGTTTAACGAAAACTTCAAGAAATTTGCCGGCGAAGTCACCGAAGACATCGCCAACGCCGGTCCGAAAGTAGATTGATTGCAATAAAAAAGCAGCTGCCCTGCAGCTGCTTTTTTATTGCCTCCTAATCCCTAATCCCTAGCCACTAGCCCGCTACTTCCCCATGTGCTATAATAAACTATTAGCGTAACGAAAGGCGGTGGAAACCAAATGATGTCCATTTTCTGTCCGGATGTGGCGGCTACGGAGGCTGTTGGGAAAAAATTAGGACAATGCGTCAGTGATGGGGATGTAATCCTGCTGACCGGGGAACTGGGCAGCGGCAAGACCTGCCTGGTCACCGCAGCAGCTGCTGCCCTGGGCGTAGATCCCCAAAAGGTGGTCTCTCCTACCTTTTCCCTGATGAATATGTACAAAAGCCCTACTCTGACCATAAAACACTTCGACCTGTATCGCATCAACTGGCCGGAAGAATTAGAGGACATCGGCTTTTCCGAATACGCCGGTGGGGACGGGGTCACGTTCATAGAATGGGCGGATCTGTTCCAGGAATATATGCCTGAGGAGTATCTGGAAATCCGGTTCAGCCGCAAGGACAATGGTCGGGAACTGGAATTCCTTCCCTGTGGGGAACATTATGAAGCATTGTGCAGGAAGGTTGAAAAAGCGTGTTGACATTAGGAATCGATACGGCTACGAGAGTGTGCTCCGTGGCTTTGTGTGATGGCCCCAAAGTATTAGGGGCCTTGGATATCAACGTGGGCCTGACCCACTCGGAAGGTTTGGTGCCCCAGCTGGAAACGCTGCTGACCATGACGAAGAAAGACCGGAAGGACCTAGAACTCATTGCCATCAGCCGGGGGCCTGGTTCCTTTACGGGCCTGCGCATTGGTATGGCCACGGCAGAAGCGTTGGCCTACAGCCTGGATATCCCCCTGGTAGGGGTGGATACCCTGCAGGTCATGGCCTACAATCTGCCAGTTCCCGGCGTGCAGCTGGTGCCCGTGCTGGATGCCCAGAAGGGCAATGTGTACGTGGGACGGTATGTGTGGCAGGATGGGTTGCCGGTGTCTGTAAAAGACGTGGAAATCACGGCGGTCAAAGACCTGCCCGCTATGCTGGAGCAGGAAGAACTGCCCTCCGTCATTTTGGGAGAATGCCGCAAAATATCCCTTGAGGGCTGTAAAAAAGTGTCTTTGGTACCGGAATATGCCAGACTGCCTAAAGCCTCCTCTGTGGCCATTTTAGGCGCTGAGAGCTATGTTCCCGGAGACAAGCACAGTTATTTTGGCATGGATCCATTCTATATCCGCAGATCGGAAGCAGAAGAATTATGGGAAAAGAGACACAAAACACAACCCGCCCTTTAACAGAACATGACCTGCTGTGGTTGCTGCCCATGGACGAAGCTTCGTTTCCGGAGCCCTGGTCCTTTACGACTTGGGAAGACGAGCTGGAAGGCCGGCTCAGCCATTATCTGGTGGTAGAACAGCAGGGAACCCCCGTAGCCTATGGGGGCTTCTGGCTGGTGGCCGGGGAAGCTCAGGTCATGCGGCTGGCCGTAACCCCTGAAAAACGGGGACAGAAGCTGGGATTGTTCCTGGTGGGAACTATGATGGACGAGGCCCGGAAGCTGGCTGCCACGGAAATGACCCTGGAGGTCCGGGCGGGCAACGAACCGGCCCTGGCCACCTATAAACACCTGGGGTTTGCAGCCTGTGGCCGCCGGCCTCATTATTACGAAGACAACGGGGAAGACGCGATCCTCATGCGCGTGGACCTGTGAAGCGAGGAGTATATGACGAAACCAATTACAATTTTAGGTATAGAAAGCAGCTGTGATGAAACGGCTGCGGCCGTGGTTCGGGATGGACGGAATGTCCTGTCCAATGTGGTGTCCACCCAGATCCTTATCCATCGGAAATTCGGCGGGGTGGTGCCGGAAATCGCCTCCCGCAAACATATAGAGCACGTACTGCCCGTTATCGACAAGGCCCTGAAGGACGCTGCCGTGACGCTGGAAGATATAGACGCCGTGGCTGTAACCTATGGTCCCGGCCTGGTAGGAGCCCTGCTGGTGGGCCTCAGTGCGGCCAAAGGTCTGGCACTGGGCACGGGCAAGCCTCTCATCGGGGTCAACCATCTGGAAGGCCATGTTTTCGCCAACTTCCTGGCGGATCCGGAGCTGAAGCCGCCGTTTTTGGCTCTGGTGGTGTCCGGGGGCCATACGTCCCTGCTGGTAGTGGAAGATTACAATACGTTCCGGCTGCTGGGCCAGACCCGGGACGATGCAGCAGGGGAAGCCTTCGACAAGATTGCCCGGTACATGGGCCTGCCCTATCCCGGCGGTCCGGAAATCGAGAAACTGGCGCTGGGTGGAAACCCGGCGGCTATAGAATTTCCCCGGCCGCTGCTGCCCAACAGCTATGACTTTTCGTTCAGCGGCCTGAAGAGTGCCGTCATCAACTACGTGCATACGGCAGAAATGAAGGGTACGCCTGCAAAACGGGAAGACGTGGCGGCCTCCTTCCAGCAGGCTATCGTGGATGTGCTGGTGGCCAAATGCCAGCAGGCCATCAAGGCAACGCGCCTGAAGAAGATCGTGCTGGCAGGCGGCGTGTCGGCTAATAAGCATCTGCAGGAAGCCCTGGCCAAAGGGGCCAAAGAAGCCGGCGCGGAACTGGTCCATCCCACGCCCATCCTGTGCACGGACAACGCCGTTATGATCGGCGTCAGAGGCTATTACCAGTACCTCAATAAGGACTTCGCCAGCCTGGACCTGAATGCGGATCCGAGTTTGAGCCTGGGAGAATAAAAAAGTGAAAAGCGAAAAAATAAAGAAGATAGAAGATATATGATAGAACCTGTTGTCAGGGGTTAGAAACCTGCTTGTCGGAATTTTCCTGTCCGCCCTTTTCAAGGGCGGGGGACCGTTGCTTGCAACGGTGGTGGGTTTACCTGTGTATCTATCATCTAACTTCTATCATCTATCATCTCACACAAGAAAAAAGCAGTGGCAAATTGCCACTGCTTTTTTAGTACTTAATTATCCCTTAATCGACTTATACAGCGTATCCACCAGAGCATCCATGGAATGTTCCTGCCCCTTGGTCATGGAGGAGTTGATGGTGACCCCATCTTCCAGGACGGTCATGGCCTTCATCTTTTCCAGGATTTCCTGCATCTTGCCGCCTACGGTGCAAGCCCAGGAACCATTTTCGATGATGCCTACAATACGCTTTTGGACATTGAGAGCTTTCATATCATCCAGGAACGTCAGCATCTTCGGATAGATATTCAGGTTATAAGTTACGGAAGCCAGCACCAGATGGCTGTACTTGAACACTTCAGAAATCAGGTAGGAAGTATCCGTGCTGGATACATCGTACATGGCGATGTTCGTCATGCCCTTTTCTGCCAGCTTGGCGGCCAGGATGTTGGCGGTGCTTTCCGTATTGCCGTACATGGAAGCATAAGCAATCAGCACGCCCTTTTCTTCCGGTTCATAGCAGGCCCAATGGCAGTACTTATCAAGCAGATAGGGGATGTTGCTGCGCCACACGGGACCGTGCAGGGGGCAGATCATCTTAATGTCCAGCTTGCCAGCCTTGCGCAGCAGATTCATGACCTGGGGCCCGTATTTGCCCACGATATTGGTATAGTACCGGCGGGCTTCGTCCAGCCAGTCTCTGTCAAAATCTACTTCGTCGTTGAAGATCCGGCCGTTCAGGGCACCGAAGGTCCCAAAGGCATCGGCGGAGTACAGGGTACCGGTGGTGGTATCAAAGGTAGCCATAGCTTCCGGCCAGTGGACCATAGGAGCCTTAATAAACGTCAGGGTATGGGCACCGAATGTGCGGGTATCCCCATCGTTCACCACATCTTTATTGGCAGGATGATAACCGAATTGGGCCATGAGCTGGAAGGCCTTTTCATTGCTGACGACAGTCACATCCGGATAACGCAGCAGTACTTCGTTCAGGGATGCCGCGTGGTCCGGTTCCACGTGGTTCACTACCAGGTAGTCCAGGGGACGGCCGGCCAGGACAGCTTCAATGTTTTCCAGGAACTGCCGGCAGACAGCCCAGTCCGCTGTATCAAACAACACTGTCTTTTCACCCAGCAGCAGATAGGAGTTGTAGGATACACCCCGGGGAATGGGGTGGATATTTTCAAACAAAGCCAGGCGGCGGTCGTCGGCACCAACCCAATACAGATCATCCGTTAATTTTCTAATGCATTCCATTTTATTTCTCCTTTATGCTTTTACAAAGGCGCTCTTGGGAGAGCCGCACAGCGGGCAGATCCAGTCATCCGGCAGATCTTCAAACTGCGTGCCGGGAGCAATGCCGTTCTCACGATCGCCTACCTCCGGATCGTATTCAT
>OMUE01000049.1 GCA_900314165.1 uncultured Acidaminococcus sp. | reverse complement strand
GCCCATGAATTCATGGCTGCCCTTGCCGCCGATGGCGCCGCTGTCCGCTTCTACAGGGCGGTAGGTCAGGCCGCAGCGGGTGAAGATGTTAGAATAGGCATCATACATCTTCTGGTAGGACACATCCAGGCCGGCAGGATCCAGGTCGAAGGAATAGGCGTCCTTCATGATGAATTCCCGGCTGCGCATGAGGCCAAAGCGGGGACGCTTTTCATCCCGAAATTTGCTCTGGATCTGGTACAGGTTCACAGGCAGCTGGCGATAGGAACGCAGATCGTCCCGAACCAGGGTCGTAATCAATTCTTCGTGGGTGGGCCCCAGGCAGAATTCCCGGCCGTGACGGTCTTTGATCTTGAACATTTCTTCACCATATGCGGACCAGCGGCCGCTTTCCTGCCAGATTTCAGAGGGTTGCAGGATGGGCATCATGATTTCCTGAGCTCCGGCCTTATCCATTTCGTCACGGATGATGGCTTCGATCTTCTTGATACTTCTCCAGGCCAGGGGCAGATAGCTGTACAGACCTCCGGCCGTTTTCCGGATATAGCCGGCCCGCAGCATAAGTTTATGGCTTTCGATGACGGCTTCCGCCGGAACCTCCCGTAACGTAGGTGCATACAATTGAGAAACGCGCATTAATGAAACTTCCTTTCGTCTAAGATTTTCTGGATTTCTATAAAAAGTTGTTCAACAAGCTGATTTTCCGGAACCTTCCGGATGATTTCTCCCCTGCGGAAGATGAGCCCTTCGCCGTTACCGCCGGCAATGCCCACATCCGCTTCCCGGGCTTCTCCCGGGCCATTGACCACGCAGCCCATGACGGCTACGCTGATGGGTTCTTTAATGGAAGAAAGCATTTTTTCCACTTCCCCGGCCATTTTTTCCAAGCTGACGCTGGTCCGGCCGCAGGTAGGACAGGAGATCAGGGTAGGCCCATAAGTCCGCAGGCCCAGGGACTTGAGGATTTCGTAGGCCACGCCGATTTCATTCACCGGGTCCCCGGTGAGAGACACCCGGATGGTGTCGCCGATGCCTTCGGCCAAAAGAGTACCGATGCCCACGGCGGATTTTATAATCCCGGAGTTTACTGTGCCCGCTTCTGTCACCCCTACGTGGAGGGGATAGTCGCACTGCTGAGCCATGAGCCGGTAAGCGGCCAGGGTCAGGGGCACATCGTGAGCCTTCAAAGAAATCGCTATATCATTATAATCCATATCTTCCAAAATATGAATATGTCTCCAGGCTGCTTCCACCATAGCTTCTGCTGTAGGATGACCGTATTTGGCCAGCAAATCCTTGGGCAGGCTCCCCGCATTGACACCAATGCGGATGGGGATCTGGCGCTCTTTGGCTGCCGCTACTACTTTCTCCACTCTATCCCGTCCCCCAATATTGCCGGGATTCAGCCGCAGGGCGTCCACTCCGCTGCGGATGGCTTCCAGAGCCAGCCGGTAATCAAAATGGATATCCGCAATGAGGGGAATGGCAATCTGTGCTTTGATTTCTTTCAGGGCCTGGGCCGCTTCCATCGTCGGTGCGGCACAGCGGATGAGCTCGCAGCCCGCTTCCGTCAGGGCTTTGATCTGAGCTACAGTAGCTTCTACATTTTCTGTCTTCGTATTCGTCATGGATTGGACCCGGACAGGACTCGTGCCGCCCAAGGTCACGGAACCCACGTGGATTTCCCTTGTTTTTCTCCGCATGAATGCTGGTTCCTCCTATCGCATTAAATCATGGAAGGTCGCTGCTACGGTAATAAGGATGATGCAGATGACCCCCAGGGCCTGGATGACCTCTTTCGTCTTCGTAGGCAGCGGATGACCGATGATGCCTTCAATGACGAGGACCAAGAACTGTCCCCCATCCAGGGCAGGCACCGGCAGCAGGTTCAGGATCGCCAGGTTGATGCTCAGGAAGGCCATAAAGCTTAAATATGGTACGGCTCCCTGAGCCGCCACATTACCGGCCATATGGGCTACCCCCAAAGGCCCGGACAAGTCCGCCGACGCTTTTTCCAGAAAGATCAGCTTCAGGCTCTTGACCATGGCCGTGGCTACACGCCCTACATTTTGGATGGCGCTGACAAAGCTTTCCCCTATTCCCAGAGTCTTGTGGATGATCATAGGCGTAACGCCGATGAGATACCGTTTGGAATGCTGCTGGTATTCCGGCTTGATGATAAGGCGCTTATCCATGCCATCCCGTTCCACCATGATATAACTGGGAACCGGGCCGTTTTCTTCAATAAGGCGGGAAATGTCCCCCCACTTCTCCGTAGGTGTACCATTGATGCTGATGACGTGGTCACCGGGCTTCATGCCTGCCTGCTCTGCCGGATAGCCGCTCATGATGGTGCCGATAATAGGCTGGTCCACCATGGTGTCCACCCCATGAAACAGGAATACGCCGAAAAAGATCACGATGGGCAGCAGCAGGTTCATGGCCGGACCAGCCAAGATTACAAGCATCCGGGCCCAGAGCGGACGGCTGTTAAAGCCCCGTTCCGTACTCACGTCCCCGGGTTCCATACCGGCAATCCGGTTATAACCACCCATAGGGATCAGCCGCAGGGAATACGTGGTTTCCCCGTACTTGCGCTGCCACAGTTTCGGCCCGAAGCCTACAGCAAACTCCGTGACCAGCATGCTCGTCCCTTTAGCGGCCAGAAAATGGCCCAGCTCATGGATGGTAATCAACACGCCGAACAAGATCACCGCCGCAATAAATGTTGTCATTTACGCCTCCTGTTGTACTTTGACAGTCAGTTGTCGGGCCAACTGGCGGGCCCGTGCATCTGCCTCCACAATGGTCTCATAACTGTCTACAGGAATCGGTGCCGTTGCATCGAGAACTCTTTCTATCAGCTCTGCAATCCCTAAATAAGGCAATTGGCCCTTCAGGAATTCCGCTACTGCTACTTCGTTGGCGGCATTGAACACACAGGGCAGAATCCCTCCTGTCTTGCCGGCCTGAATGGCCAGGGGCAGAGCCCGGAATACCTTCGTATCCGGTTCAAAAAACGTCAGCTGCCCTGCCTTGACCAGGTCCAGATGGTCAAAGGCCACAGGCCACCGGTCCGGATAGCTGAGGGCATATTGGATGGGCAGCTTCATATCCGGTACGCCCAGCTGGGCGATCACCGCACCGTCATCATATTCGACCAGGGAATGGACGATGCTCTGTGGATGGATAACGGGTACGATCTGGTCGTAGTCCGCCTCAAAGAGCCAGTGCGCTTCAATGACTTCCAACCCTTTATTGGCTAACGTAGAAGAATCGATGGTGACTTTCGTGCCCATGGTCCAGGTAGGATGCTTCATGCACTGGGCTACGGTAACCCCTTTCAATTCATCACGGGTTTTGCCCCGGAAGGGACCTCCGGAAGCCGTTAAAAGGATCCGTCGCAGATTCTTGTGGGGATTGCCCTGCAGGGACTGGAAGATGGCGCTGTGCTCGCTGTCCACAGGGGTCAGCTGTACGCCGGCCTTCTCTATGGCATCGATGACCAGGCTGCCGGCAGCCACCAGCGTTTCTTTATTGGCCAGAGCAATATTTTTACCAGCCTTGATAGCAGCAAGGGTAGGCTTCAAGCCTGCATAGCCCACCATAGCCCCCAGGACGGTATCCGCCTCCGGGCATTGGGCTACGGCCAGGATGCCTTCAGGACCGGCCAAAATCTCTGTAGGACCCTTGTACCGGCTTTTCAGCCTCAGGGCTGCCTGTTCGTCCGACAGGGCCGCCACCACAGGATGGAATTTTTGAATCTGCTGCTCCAACAGTACGTCGTTTTTATGAGCTGCCAAGCCGGCTACGCGGAGCCGTTCCGGATTGGCTGCCACCACATCCAGCGTCTGGGTTCCGATAGAACCTGTGGAACCAAGAATAGCAATGGATTTCATGGACTTCCTCCTTTACGGTAAAAGAAACAGGGTAATGAAATAATACGCCAGCGGTACAGAGAAAATCAGGCTGTCGCACCGATCCAGCACGCCCCCGTGGCCGGGAAAGAAATTGCCGGAATCCTTAATGTCGCAGGACCGTTTCAGGATGGATTCGACCAAATCCCCCAAAGGAGCAAAGAATCCGATGCCCAGGCCCAGGATCAACATGGAAATAAAGGAATACTGAAGCCACAGGCAGCCTAACAAAATGACCGTCACTACGCAGCCGATAAAACCGCACCAGGCTCCTTCCCGGGTCTTTTTCGGGCTTACAGCCGGCAGCAGCTTTGTCTTGCCAAAAGCCCGGCCCCCAAAATACGCAAAGGTATCACTGGCCCAGGTAGCGAACATGACGGTCCACAGCAAGGCTTCTCCCAGGCTGACAGTGCCCCACAGAGGGATGGTATGCTGGGAACCGGTAATCTCCCGCAGCAATACGAAATGGGCAAAGGGCAGGCCGATATAGACAAGGGACATACAGGTAACCCCTGTGTTTTCCGGGAACTGGCCCTTCTTATAGTAATACAGGCCTTCCAGCATGGCCAGAAGGCTGAACAGTGTGGTAAGAGGCAGCAGGGCCTTTACGTAGCCCATACCGGCTGCAATGATGAGCAGCAGTGTGCCAATGAGGCCTGTCATAGCAAACACATGGAAGCCGGCATTCAGCAGCATATTGCGGTACTCCCGCCAGCCCACGAAGCCCAGCACCAGGACCCCTGCTGCAAACAGCAGGCCCCCCATCTTGATGAAGAATAATGCAATAGGGATCGCTATTATAGCGGTCCGGATTCTCTGTCCCATAATTACGCCTCAAATCCTCATTTAGTCTGATTCAGGCCGCCAAACCGACGGTCCCGTTTCTGATAGCTTAGCAATGCTTCCACCAGCAGCTCTTCTGTAAACGCCGGCCAGTACACCGGTGTGGTCCAGATTTCCGCATAAGCAATCTGCCATAGCATGAAATTGCTGACCCGCAGGTCTCCCCCCGTCCGGATCAACAGGTCCGGTGCCGGCAGCCCCCGGGAATACAGGTGGTCTTCCAACGTCTTTTCATTTATCTCATCCGGATTCAGGCAGCCTTCTTTCACCAGTTCCGCAATTTCTTTCGTTGCGTTTACCAGTTCCCGCTGTCCTCCATAGTTGATTGCAATATTCAGGTAGATGCCCGTATTATTCTTCGTCACTTCCAGGGCATGGTCCATTTTTTCCTGGACCACGTCGGGCAAACCCTTTCGTTCTCCCATAAAGCGGATCCTGACGTTATATTTATTGAACTCATCCAATTCTATGGTGAGGTATTTGCACAACAAATCCATAATGAAATGGACTTCCGTCACCGGCCGTTTCCAGTTTTCTGTGGAAAAGGCGTAAACACTAAGGGCTTTGATGCCCAGGGAATCCGCAAATTTTACGATATTGCGCAGGGTCTTCGCTCCCTGAGCGTGTCCGAATGTGCGCACTTTCCCCTGCTGCCGGGCCCAGCGGCCATTGCCATCCATGATGATAGCCACATGCTGCGGAATCCTTGCCGGATTCAGCTGTGCCAGCAGGTCTTGTTCTACTTTCGGTGTCTCTTTTTGGGTCTTTCCAAACAGTTTTGTCAGCATACTGAAATTCCCCTATAAAAAAATTTGCGCAGCCTGCCAATGCGGGCTGCGCAACGCACTATGTGCTTATTCAGCAGAAATAGCGCCAACCGGGCAAGCGCCCTCGCAAGCGCCGCAGTCGATGCAGCTGTCTGCATTAACCTGGTACTTGCCGCTGTCCTCAGCGATTGCGCCTACAGGGCAGGTCCCAGCGCAGGAACCGCAACCCAGGCAAGCGTCTTGATCAATCTTGTGTGCCATTGTCAGTACACCTCCCTTCAAATTTACACCCAACGATAAGTTTAATTATATGGTCAGGCATGACAACCTGCTTAAGAACATAAGCGTGGTCGTCCTGCCAGACTAACGAAGTACGATGAAAGAAGGGTTCTGCCCGGACCACCTGAGCCTTCCAGCCTGCTTCTTCTATTTTTTGAAGAGCATAGGAAAGCGGTCTGGCTAGTACGTCCGGCATTGCCGTATCCGTGATAGCCATTATACGGACATGACTTCTTTCTCTTTTTGTGCCAGGATGTCATCAATCTTCTTGGTATACTTATCCGTCAGCTTTTGAGAGCCTTCAGAAGCATCCTTGGCGTCGTCTTCCGTAATGGTTTTAGCCTTCAATTGTTTCTTCACCGCATCATTGAAATCTCTGCGGATGTTCCGGATTTCTACCCGGCTGGCTTCACCTTTCTTGTTGACGACTTTCACCAGTTCTTTACGGCGTTCTTCCGTCAGAAGCGGCAGGTTCAGCCGGATCACGGAACCGTCGTTGCTGGGATTCAGGCCCAGGTCACTGGTCATAATGGCTTTTTCAATCTTCTTCAGCAGGGTTTTATCCCAGGGCTGAATCACAATCATTCTGGGTTCAGGAACGGATACATTAGCCAGCTGGTTTACAGGAGTGGGAGCTCCGTAATATTCTACCATGACCTTGTTTAACAGGGCAGGAGTAGCACGGCCGGTCCGGATGCTTGCCAATTCGGTGCGCAGGGCAGCCACGGCATTGTCCATCTTTTCTTGGGTTTTCTTCTGTAATTCTTCAATGGTAGCCATCAAAATCCTCCTACTAGGGTCCCGATTTCTTCACCGGCAGCTGCCTTCAGGATATTGCCTTCCTGATCGATGTTGAATACTACGATAGGAATATGGTTGTCCATGCACAGGCTGATAGCGGTAGAATCCATAACCCCTAGATTTTTTTGTATTACTTCAATGTATTCCAGATGATCAAATTTCTTGGCATTGGGATTTTTGTTGGGATCGCTGTCGTATACACCGTCCACGCCCTTCTTAGCCATCAAGATGGCATCGGCTTCAATTTCAGCAGCCCGCAGGGCAGCCGTGGTATCCGTGGAGAAATACGGGTTGCCGGTACCGGCTGCAAAAATAACCACACGGCCTTTTTCCAGATGGCGCACGGCACGGCGGCGGATATACGGTTCTGCAATGGCCCGCATTTCAATAGCCGTCTGTACCCGGGTAGCTACGCCCCTGTTTTCCAGGGCATCCTGAAGCGCCAGGGAATTGATGACCGTAGCCAGCATCCCCATGTAATCGGCAGTCGCACGGTCCATACCTTTGGAGGCACCGGACAGGCCTCTCCAGATATTGCCGCCCCCGTTGACAATGGCAACATCCAGTCCGCTTTCCCGGACAGCTTGAATCTGGGCAGCAATGTTATCTACGGTAACAGGATCGATGCCGTACCCTTTCGAGCCCGCCAACGCTTCCCCGCTGAGTTTTAAAATGACACGTTTGAATTTTCTTTGTGCTGACACTGGCAGTTACCTCCTACAGGATAATCCGCACTTCTTATTTGTAATTATAGGTGAATTTTATTTTTCATGCAAGGCTTTCTGCATATTAAATAAGGCTGTCAGATGACAGCCTTATTTGTATGCAGTTAAAAAACCTTATTTTACGAAGCTCATAACTTCAGAAGCGAAGTCTTCCTTCTTCTTTTCAATGCCCTGACCCAGTTGGAAACGAGTGAAGCGCAGAGCCTTTGCGTTATGTTCCTTCAGCAGTTGTTTGATGGATTTGTCCGGATCTTTGATGAATTCCTGATCTACCAGGCAGATTTCCTTGTAGAACTTTTGGATACGGCCCATAACCATCTTTTCGATGATCTTTTCAGGTTTGCCTTCGTTCTTGGCCTGTTCGGACAGAACTTCTTTTTCGTGAGCCAGTTCAGCATCAGGAACCTGAGTCCGATCCAGGTAAGAAGGATTAGCAGCAGCTACGTGCATAGCTACGTCCTTAGCAACTTCAGCGTCGCCACCTTCCAGTTCAACCAGGACGCCAATCTTGCCAGCGCCATGGACATAATGGCCGATGGTGTTGTCGCCATATTCATAGATAGCGAAACGACGGATATCGATCTTTTCGCCGATCTTGGCAATAGCTTCGGTAATGACATCGCTGACTTTCTTGTCAGTGCCCAGGAACGTTTGAGCCTGCAGAGCAGCCACATCAGCCGGTTTGTTGGCAGCAATGTGTTTAGCAATGGACAGAACCAGGTTCTTGTAGTCATCGGTGTTGGCTACGAAGTCGGTTTCGCAGTTGACTTCCAGCAGGACAGCAGTCTTAGCAGCTTCGTCCAGATAAGTCAGAACCAGACCTTCAGCAGCTACACGGCTTGCCTTCTTAGCAGCTTTGGACAGGCCTTTTTCTCTCAGGAAATCGATTGCCTTATCCATATCACCGTCAGTAGCAGTCAGGGCCTTTTTGCAGTCCATCATGCCAGCGCCGGTACGTTCACGCAGTTCTTTTACTTGGCTAGCAGTAATTGCCATGAGAATTCCTCCTGTTAATGGAATAAGATGAATTATTCAGCGTCTTGAGCTTCAGCAGCTTCCGTGGTTTCAGCTTCTTCAGCAGCAACGGCTTCCGCTTCTTCATCCACAGCAGCAGCTTTGCCTTCCAGGATAGCATCAGCCATCTTGCTGGTCAGCAGGCGTACGGCACGGATAGCGTCGTCGTTAGCAGGCATCAGATAATCAACTTCATCAGGATCGCAGTTGGTATCTACAGTAGCTACCACAGGGATGTGCAGTTTGCGAGCTTCCAGGATAGCGTTATGTTCTTTCCGGGGATCGATGATGAACAGAGCGCTCGGCAGCTTCTTCATATCTTTAATACCGCCCAGGTATTTTTCCAGTTTAGCCATTTCATGGCGCAGAACGATAACTTCTTTCTTGGGCAGAACAGCGAAGGTGCCTTCTTCTTCCATCTTTTCCAGGTCATGGAGCCGTTTGATACGGGTTTGGATGGTCTTGAAGTTGGTCAGCATGCCGCCCAGCCATCTTTCGTTTACATAGTACATGCCAGCGCGTTCAGCTTCTTCTTTGATAGCGCCCTGAGCTTGTTTCTTCGTGCCAACGAACAGTACGGTGCCACCCTGGGCAGCCAGTTCGCGCAGGAAGTTGTAGCATTCTTCTACCTTCTTCACGGTCTTCTGCAGGTCGATGATGTAGATGCCGTTCCGTTCGGTGAAGATGTAGGGAGCCATCTTAGGGTTCCAACGTCTGGTCTGATGACCGAAATGTACGCCTGCTTCTAAAAGTTGTTTCATAGATACGATTGCCATATTTTTTTCCTCCTGTTTTTTCCTCCGCAGATCATTTTTCGCTTAACCTCCATTGAGGACAGCCGCGTCCTGACTCTGCGTGTGTAGTATGGCGGCTGCATCGTACAGCCGAAAGGTATTATATCATAAGTGTTGCATTTGTTGCAACACTTATCCCAAAATCTCCTTCTTCACCTGCTCCACTTTCTCCAGCCAGTCGACGCCTGCTGCGCCACCGCCCTGGGCAGAGTTCGGTTTGCCGCCGCCACGGCCGCTGAAGGCCGTATTGGCCAGCTGGCAGCATTTCTTGCAGTCGCCCTGGGCCCCTTCGCTGAGGCCGAACTGGTACATGAGCCGTTCCCCATCCTTCGTAAAGACGGCAGCCAGTACATTAGGCTGGGCAGAAGCCAGTTTCATAGCAGCCTTGCCTTCTGCGGCACTGCCTTCCAGCGTCAGCACCAGCAGTTTCGTACCGTTGGTCCCGGGGATTTCCGGAGCTTCCGCCAGCACTTCCGGCAGCTGGAACTTGATCAGTTCCTGGCTCTTTTCCTTCAAATGGCCCTTCAGGTCCAGGATATCCTGGTGCAGCTTCTGGACGGCGGTCAGCACATCTTCCGTCTTTACAGACAGGAAGTTGCCGGTATCCTCCAGCAGCAGGTTTCTCTTATGCATTTCTACGAGAGCCCGTTTGCCGCACAGGAATTCGATGCGGGAGCCCCCTTTGTGACGGACGAAGCGGATGACCTTGATGGACCCTACCATGCCCGTAAAGGGAGGATGGGTACCACAGCAGGTGCAGATATCCCCATTTTTCACGTCTACCAGGCGGATGGTGCCTCTCAGTTTGTCATTGCGTTTCCGCAGGTTATAATTGCCCAATTCCGTATGCTGTACGTAATGGACCGTAATGGGTTCGTTGGCCCAGATGCATTCGTTAGCCATGAGCTCAGCCTTCTTCACAGCCTCTTCGTCCACTTCCTTATCCAGGTCAATGAACACGCTGTCTTCGTTCATGTGGAAGCCTACGTTATTGGCCCCGCAGCTTTTCCAGAAGGCATAGGACAGGATATGTTCCCCGCAATGCTGCTGCATCCGGTCCAGCCGGACATCCCAGTTCAGCGTCACGGTTACGGTAGTGCCCGCAGCAATAGGAGCCTTGGTCCAGTGCCAGACCTTCTCCCCTTCTTCCGAGGCATAGAACACAGGTACCTTGTCCAAAAGGCCCTGGTCGGACAGCTGGCCGCCCCCTTCCGGGAAGATCACGGTCTGATCCAGCAATATTTCGTAATGGTCGTCCTTCTGCACGCAGTCTTCTACCACTGCGGTACAAGTTTTCAACATGGAATCGTCTTCATACAGTTTTGCTGTCATAGAAATTCACCTCAAATTTTTCCCCTCGAAGGATCTGTACCGAAATACGCCCGGTACGCTCCCAATACAGTATATTGCAGCGATGCTGGCCCCGGACCCTGGAATCCAGAGACTGGGGACAGGTAATAACCATATTATAATTCTTAGGCGGAAGCTGTGCAATTTTTTTACTGACCAGCTGCCGGATGCCATAGGACCGGACGATTTCCCCGAAGGCAGGATGGAAGGGCCCTGCCAGGATATGGCCCGGGGCACACAAGTCTTTGTCCGGCTGCAGGCCTATACGGATGACCCGGATGCCGGCCTGTTCCAAGGGTTCCAGCAGCAGCCAGCTCTGAGCCGCCGCCTCCTCAACGGTCAGGGGCTTGTAACGTCCGGACCTGTACAGCTGGGCCAGAGGCGTGTGGTCGATGACCAGCACGGGGTAAATACGGACAATATCCGGAAGGATGGCTAGGACCAGCTGCAGCGTATCCTGCAGGCTCTCCACAGTCTGACCCGGCAGCCCTGCCATGAGCTGCAGCCCCAGCTGGAACCCGGCATCCCGGATGGCCTGGGACGCGTCCCATACGTCCTGTGCGGTATGGCCTCGTTGGGCCAGCTGCAGCACGTTGTCATCCAGGGACTGAGCACCCAGCTCTATGGTCCGGACTCCGTGGGCTTTTAACAGTTCCAGGATGGGCTTGGTGATAGCATCCGGCCGGGTAGAGAGGCGCATAGGTCCAAAATACCCTTTGGCCCTGTACTGTTCTGCCAGCTCCAGCAGCTGCTCCTGGATATCCAATGGAAGAGCCGTAAAGGATCCCCCATAGTAGGCCAGTTCATTTTCAGCCGAAGGGCGCACCCACGTAGTCAGTTCATCCAGCTGCTTTTTGGCACCCTGCAGGCTGCTGTCATGCTCTCCTGTAATCGTCCCCTGATTGCAGAAGATACATTGCTGTGGACAGCCCCAGTGGGGAATGAAGACGGGAAGAATCATGGTAAGGACTCCTTATTGATAGTGGGCTAGGGGGCTAGGGATTAGGGATTAGGGATTAGGGATTAAATCCTAGCACACTAGAAACTAGCCCACTGTAAAAAAAGAGGCTGTGCAATCACAGCCTCTTTATTACTTGTACGCTTTCAACGCTTCCCGGGCAGCGCGCTGCTCGGCTTCTTTCTTTGTCCGGCCTTTGCCCTGGCCTCTTTCCTCACCGCTGACCAGCACCCGCATGACAAACGTCCTGTTGTTCGTGGGGCCGTCCGCTGAAACCTGTTCGTAACGGATTTCCGCAGGACCGGTCTCCTGGACTTTTTCCTGAAGCCGGCTCTTGTAATCCCGGTCGATACCATCGGCCGTCAGCTCCGGAATCCGTTGGATCAGGACGCGATCCAGGAATTCGCTGGCCGCCTGGAACCCTTTGTCCAGATAATAGGCGCCCAGCACGGACTCAAAGGCATCGGCCAGGATGGACGGATTGTCCTCCCCTGCCATGTGCTGTTCCCCTTTACCCAGCAACAGGTGCTTCCCCAGCTGCATTTCCCCGGCCAATTGGGCCAGCGTCTCTTCGCAGACCAGGAAAGCCCGGAACTTGGACAATTCACCTTCATCCAGATTCCTGTACTGGCGGAACAAATAGGTACTGACTACCAGGCTCAGCACGGAATCTCCGAGGAATTCCAGCCGCTGGTTATGTTTCGGTTTCGGATGGCTTTTGGCCTCGTGAGCATAAGAGGGATGGGTCAGAGCGGTATCCAACAGGGACACCTGATCCATCTCTATGGACAGGCTTTCGCAGAGCTGTCTCAGCTCGCTGAGCCGTTTTTTATCCATCACGGTTCTCTTACTCCTCGTACTTCTTGAAGCACAGAGTAGCGTTGTGGCCGCCAAAGCCAAAGTTGTTGGACAGTACGACTTTTACGTCTTGTTTCCGGGCTACATTAGGTACGTAGTCCAGATCCATATCTTCTTCCACATCCACATCTTCATAGTTGATGGTAGGAGGAATGATGCCTTTTTCAATGGTCAGGATGGAAGCCACGGCTTCTACGCCGCCGGCTGCACCCAGCATATGGCCGGTCATGGATTTGATGGAGCTGATGGGAACCTGTTTTGCCCGGTCGCCGAAAATCTTCTTGCAGCACAGGGTTTCGTTCAGATCGTTTCTATGGGTAGAAGTACCATGAGCATTCACGTAATCCACATCGTCAGGCGTCAGGCCTGCATCTTTGATGGCCATTTCCATAACCTTGGCAGGCATTTCGCCGCTGGGATCCGGAGCCGTAATATGGTACGCATCCGTATTGTGGCCATAACCTACCAGTTCAGCGTAGATATGGGCACCACGGGCTTTGGCATGTTCCAGTTCTTCCAGAACGATGACGCCGGCGCCTTCGCCCATGACGAAGCCGCTTCTCTTCTTATCGAAGGGGCAGCTGG
>OMUE01000121.1 GCA_900314165.1 uncultured Acidaminococcus sp. | reverse complement strand
CTTCCGCTCCGAAGGTAGCCATCGTCAGCGCTCCTCAGGACTACAAGAACATGGATGGCAAGATCGTCAAGGCTGAAGACATGGACCTGTGCGTACGGGCCATCTCCGTAGGCGCTCTGCACAAAGCTTATCCTATGACCGTAGCAGTAGCTACCGGCGCAGCTGCCAAGATCCCCGGCACCATCGTCAGCGACATCCTGGGTGAACACAAGGATGAATGCGTACGTCTGGGCCACTCCAGCGGCGTGACCGACGTGCTCATGAAGATGGACGGCGAAAAAGTGCTGCAAGGCGGCGTAGTAAGAACGGCTCGCCGGATTATGGACGGCTTCGTCTATATCCGCTAACAGGAAACTAAAGGAGGAAAACAGAAAATGATCCAACTGTTTGATGAACAATATTTCGTGACGAAAGACGGCTTCACCCCTGCTAAAGATCATCCCGAATGGGACAAAGCGGAAGGCCACAAGAAGACCATCGCTTATCAGATCGCTCAAGCTCATAATACCAGTGGCAATCCGGACAGCCTGAAACTGAAATTCGACGCCATCGGCGTGTACGATAACACCTACGTAGGCATCATGCAGACCGCTGTTGCCTCCGGCCTGAAGAAGTTCCCTGTGCCCACCGTATTCACCAACTGCCACAACTGCCTGGCAGCTGTAGGCGGCACCATCAACTCCGACGTGCACAAATACGCTGAAACCATCTGCAAGAAATACGGCGGTATCTTCGTACCTCCTCATGAAGCCGTCATCCACTCCTACATGCGTGAAATGATCGTCAAAGGCGGCAGCATGGCCATCGTATCCGACTCCCATACCCGTTACGGCAGCCAGGGCTGTCTGGCCATCGGCGAAGGCGGTCCTGAAGTTGCCAAAGCTATGCTGGGCAAGACCTATGAACTGAAATTCCCGAAGGTCGTCTGCATCTACCTGACCGGCGCTCCCAAACCCTGGGTTGGCCCCATGGATGTGGCCCTGACCCTGATCGGTGCTACGTTTAAAAATGGCTTCGTAAAGAACAAGATCCTGGAATTCGTCGGCCCTGGCGTGTCCAGCATGACCATGGACTTCCGGAACGGCATCGACACCATGACTACGGAATCCGCCTGCCTGAGCTCTATCTGGCGTACGGATGATATCGTTCGGGAAGACTACAAGATCCATGACCGCGAAGCAGACTTCAAAGCTCTGGAACCCGGTGAAGGCGCTCTGTATGACAGCCTGATCCACATCGATCTGGATACGGTTGAACCTATGATTGGCCTGCCCTACCATCCTTCCAATGCGTTCCCTCTGAAGGAAGTCATCGCTAACCCCGAAAAATACATGAAGTACGTGGAAGAAAACGCTAAGACCGTGTTCGAAAATACTCCGGACATCCATCCGGATATGATGAGCAAGATCAAAGCCAATGGCCGTATCCTGGTTGACCAGGCTGCTATTGCCGGCTGCGCTGCCGGTTCCTTCGAAAACATCGCCTATGTGGATCAGGTAGCTAAAGCTGCTGACAAAGGCCTGGGCATGTTCCCTCTGAACATCTATCCTGCTTCCCAGCCTGTGCTGACGGAAGTCAATAAAGACGGCATCGGCAACGACCTGATGACCTATGGCGTACGGATCAAGACTGCTTTCTGCGGACCCTGCTTCGGTGCCTGCGACTGCCCTGAAAACAACGCTTTCGTACTGCGTCACTCCACCCGTAACTATCCGAACCGTGAAGGTTCCAAACCCAACATGGGCCAGGTCGCTTCTGCAGCCCTCATGGATTCCAAGTCCATCGCTGCTACGGCTTTCAACGGCGGCTATCTGACCAGCGCTGAAGAAATCAAAGACGTATTCGATCCGAAAGCCATCCCCGCTTTCACCTTCAACAAGAAGATTTACGACAACATCGTATACAACGGCTTCGGCAAAGCAGAACCGGAAACGGAAATCGTCTATGGCCCGTTCATCAAAGATTGGCCCGCTATGGAAAGCCTGACCGACAACCTGCTGCTGCGTGTAGCCTCCGTCATCCGCGACGAAGTGACCACCACCGACGAACTGATTCCTTCCGGTGAAACCGCTTCCTACCGGTCCAACCCCTTCAAGATTTCCGAATTCACCCTGCTGCGCAAGGATCCCAAGTACGTTGGCCGTGCTAAAGACGCACAGGCTTATGAAAAAGCAAGACTGGCCGGCGACAAAGAAACCGCTGCTAAATTCTACGGTGCCCTGAAGGCTGTAGGCGTAGATGTGGACAAAGACCTGGATACCCTCATGAAGACCACCGGTATCGGCTCCATCCTGTACGCAAAGCGCCCCGGCGACGGCTCTGCCCGTGAATACGCTGCCTCCTGCCAGAAGGTACTGGGCGGCTTGGCCAACATCTGCATCGAATACGCTACGAAACGGTATCGCAGCAACTGCGTGAACTGGGGTATGCTGCCCTTCACGAACCCGGATAACAACATCGACCTGAAAGTCGGCGAATACATCTGGCTGCCGAACATCCGCGAAATCGTAGCCGAAGACAAAGGCGGCATCGACGCTACCGTCATCAGCGAAGATGGCAGCACCCGGACCCTGCACCTGGATCTGAAGATCCTGAACGAAACGGAACGGAAGACCCTGCTGGCAGGCTCCATGATCAACCTGTTCAAAGAAGATCAGAACTGAGAAAAACCCTTAAAATCCTAATAGCAAACCTGAAAAGTGGGCTGTGAGAAATCACAGCCCACTTTTCGTATCTAAATCTAAGAATCTGCACTAGCCCGTAGGGGCGCCCCAGAGCGTAGCGGCGGCGCGCCCGTCTATTTCTTCATGAATTTGATGAATCCTTCCATAGCCGGCGTCAGGTACGCTCCCTTGCGGTAATACAGGAACCCGGTGCGCAGGGCCGTGGGACTGGCAATCTTATACACGTTCACCTGATTGGTCCACTGCTCGTTTTCCAACAGCAGATGGCTGCAGATGGTGGCCCCTATACCCAGACGGGCAAAATTCAGGCAGATGGATGAGCCTTCCGTTTCCATGGCCAGGGGCGGATTGACCCGGAATTCCTGGAACAGGGCGGCACAGCAGGTGCGGATATAGTTTTCCGTGCTGGCCAGGATGAAGGGCACGTTCATAAGCAGGGACAGGTCCACGCCCTTTACAGTGGGCGTAAAGAGCTGTTCTTTCAGGTTGTCCGGCTTTAATTTCAGCTTTTCCAGCTTTTTATTAATGGCAAAGTCTTTAGGAATCACCAGTACCAGTTGTTCACTGTAAATGGGGATGCCCGTATATTTTTCCTGTTCCATAACTTTTGTGGAAAACAGCAGGTCGCTGCCGTAGGAGTCTATGACCTGCTTGCCGCGAAGTGTATTGCTGTTCTGGAGGTGGATGAGGATGTTGGGATACAGCTTTTGGAACTCTGCGATTTTGTGGGCGATAAACGTGGGCATGCCCAGGCTGAAGGCGGCCAGGGTCAGTTCCCCGCTGAGCAGCTGGTTTTCGTCGTAAGCCATGCCCTTCAGCCGGTTCTCCAGGTCTGTGACGATGGTGGCACTCTTCAGGTATTCTGCCCCAAAGGAGGTCAGGGAGATGGGGGAGGTCTTGCGGTTGAAGATGGGGGCTCCCAACTCTTTTTCCAGCCGCTTGATCATGGCGCTGAGGGCCGGCTGGGATACGTGGAGCTTCTCTGCGGCCTTGCCGAAGCTCTTTTCTTTATAGATGGCCTCTACATAATCCTTATGTTCAAACATTTTTTCAGCCTCCTATGCCTGAGAAGACGCATAAATCCTATATCATAACTTTTATGTTATTGATCATGCATTACATATATATTGGATTATAACACAGAAATAGGGTTAAATATAGTTGTCAAAGGAAAGCAAAAAACAAAGTTGGATATAAAGGATATGGAGGAAGTAAGATGAGCGCAAACAATCAGCGGCAGGATAAAATCCCCTGCGTATATATGAGGGGCGGAACGTCTAAAGCGGTGTTCTTCCATAAAGAAGATTTACCGGCGGACGAAAGTACCTGGGACGAATTGTTCCTGAAGGTCATGGGCAGCCCGGATGTGAAGCAGATCGACGGCATGGGAGGCACGGTTTCCTCCACTTCGAAAATCGCCGTCATCAGCAAGTCTGAAAGACCGGAAGCCGATGTGGACTTCACGTTCTTCCAGGTAGCTGTGGATCAGGCTTCTGTAGTCCACAACGTAAGCTGCGGCAATATCGGTTCTGCAGTAGGGCCCTACGCCATAGACGAAGGCCTGGTGGAAGCGGTAGAACCGGAAACCACGGTGCGGATCTACAACACAAACACGAAGAAGTACCTGGAAGAAGTGGTACAGACCTATGAAGGCCATGCCTGCATGTATGGGGATGCCCAAATCCAAGGGGTGCCGGGCACCGGCTCTCCCGTCCAGGAAATCTTCCTAGATCCTGCGGGTCCTGTAACCGGGAAATTGTTCCCCACAGGCAATGCGAAAGATACCCTGGAGGTACCGGGCTTCGGTCCTCTGGATGTGACGGTCATAGACAGCGGCACGCTGGTGGTGCTGCTGAAGGCGGAAAGTATCAGCCTGACGGGGCGGGAACAGCAGGAACTGAACGGCAATGCCGAAAAGATGGACCTGCTGGAAACGGTCCGCGGTATGGTGGCTCAGAAAGTCGGGCTTGTCAGCGACTGGCGGCTGGCCCGGAAGGAATCTCCTGCAGCGCCGGATCTGGCCTTCCTGAGCAAGCCTCAAGACTTTGAAACTCTGGGTGGCGGCGAGGTGAAGGCAGCGGACATGGACCTGTGTGTACGGGCCCTGTCTATGGGTAAAGTCCACAAAGCCTACCCCATTACGGTGACGGTGGCTACGACCTCCGCAGCGGTGCTGAAGGGAACGGTGGCAGCGGAACTGCTTCCTAAGAAACAATGGACGAAGATCCGCTTAGGCCACGCCTCCGGTGTGATGGATGTGCAGGTCCAAGAGGCAGATGGGAAGATTGAAAAAGTCGGCGTGCTGCGTACAGCCCGGCGAATCATGGATGGCAATGTATATGTTCGGTAAGGAAACCGGGATAGGGAGGATATGAAAATGGGAAAACTGATGAAAATGAACGCTGTGACCCAGATGGTCGTAGCCATGGTGTTGGGCTCTCTGGTTGGTATCGTAGTCGGCAAGCCGGCTATGGCTATCGGGTTTATCGGTGATATCTGGCTGAACCTGATGAAGATGTTCCTGGTGCCCATCGTGCTGTGCATGCTGGTCAAGGGCATCACCACTATGGACAGCCCCAAGACCCTGGGCCGGCTGGGCATCCGCTTCATGCTGTTCTATATGACGACCACCGTATTCGCCTCTATCCTGGGTGTAGGTATTACGAGATTCTTTAACCTGGGCACGGGCTTCTCCTTCAAGGCAGCCAATACGGCAGCCAAGATCAAGGAACTGCCCAGCATCGACAAGTTTTTTACGGACATGTTCTCCAAGAACATCTTCCAAAGCTTTGCCAAAGGCGACATGATGCAGGTCCTGATCATCGCCTGCTTCATCGGCGTAGCCATCGTACTGCTGCCTCCTGAAAAACGGGAGCCGGTAAAAGCCTGGTTCGTCAGCATGACGGACCTGATGATGAGCCTCATCAACATCGCTCTGCGGCTGGCTCCTATCGGCGTGTTCTGCCTGATGGCCGCAACGCTGGGTAAGTACGGTGTAGGCATGCTGGCCACCATCGCCCAGATCCTGGGTACGTTCTACGGCGTGTGCATTATCCACGTCATCCTGGTATATTGCCTGCTGCTGACGGCCTTCTCCGGCATTATGCCCTGGACGTTCCTGAAGAAAGCGTTCCCGACCTTCATTACCGCAGCCAGCACCTGCTCCAGCAACGCGGTAGTCCCTGTGAGCCTGGAAGTCTGCAAGAAGAACTTCAAAGTCTCCGATATGGTAGCCGGCCTGGGGATTCCTCTGGGCGCAACGGTGAACAAAGACGGCGTAGCCATCCTGTGCGGCGTGGTCCTGGTATTCAGTGCTAACGCCATGGGCATGCCTCTGACGAACGGCCAGCTGCTGAACCTGATCTTCGCAACGACCCTGGTAACCAGCGCAGGCTCCGGTGTTCCCGGCGGCGGCCTCATGAACATGATGATTGTAGCTACGGCCATCGGCATGCCTCTGGACATCGTTATGATGGTAGGCGGCTTCTACCGGTTCTTCGATATGGGAACCACGTCCCTGAACTGCATGGGCGACGTATCCGCCACGGTCCTGATTGACCGGGTGGAAAGAAGAATGAACGGCGAACCCGCTCCGAAGATCTAAGTATTCGTAGGGGCTTATCGTAAGATAAGCCCATCAGGAATGCACATCCAAGGAATCCTTGGTGGGCGCATCTTATGATGCGCCCCTACGGAGTAGAATGTGAATCTGGTTATAATTTTTCAAAAATCACTGAGAAAATCTGACATATACCTTTGAGGAGGAACTTATCATGCAAATCGTAAAAGCACCCCATCCGTCCAGCGGCCATTACTCTGCAGCTATCATCTCCAACGGCACCATCTACGTATCCGGCCAAAGCTCCGTGGATCCGTTTA
The DNA here is from genome assembly GCA_900314165.1 of uncultured Acidaminococcus sp. The sequence continues at coordinate 430 of OMUE01000121.1, read as the reverse complement.
CCCATAAAGTCCCTGAAGGGGGCATGGGCCCGGAAATGGAAATGAGCCTGAACCGTATCGAAAACATCCTGAAACAAGCCGGCGTGGACAGAACCCACATTGTCATGTGCCGGGTGTACATTACAGACATGAGCAAATGGGACGAAGCCAACGCAGCTTATGCGAAATTCTTCGGTGACCATAAACCTGCCAGAGCCATCTACGAAGTCCGCCGGACCCATCACCTGGCCCAGATCGAAGTAGAGGCCGTAGCAGAGCTGTAAACTATAGTGAAATAGTGAACAGTGAAGAGTGAAAAGGCGCCTGCGGCAGCAAGGTAGAAAGTAAAGAACGAAGAGGAGTCCGATGGACCCGTACAGTCCGCCCTTTTCAAGGGAGGGCGCTGAAAAACTAGTCTAAAAATAAGTCTCAGTAATTTTTATGCATGCAT
>OMUE01000072.1 GCA_900314165.1 uncultured Acidaminococcus sp. | reverse complement strand
GCATCCCTATCTACAATTACGGCAAGGAGACGCAGATTGTAGAAGCCGGGGAACGGCTGGCACAGGGAATCTTCCTGAAGTTCAAGACAACTGATGACGATACGGCAAAAGCTATCCGGATGGGCGGCTATGGGAGCACGGGGAGGTAAAGAATATGAACTTCGATCCAGGATATGTTGGGCAACTGTCTGGTGCCAGAGAGCTGCTGGTTGATAAAAAACTTGTTACTTTAGAACGTCTTGCAATGATGTCAGATGCAGACGTAAAAGAGTTGATCAATGAGAACTTTATCGTTATTGGAGCCGATTCAGATTCTTACATTCTGATTCCAAGAGATAAGTTGTCCGAATTTAATAAGATTGCCCTCTATATCTATCGGTAGAGGTGAAAGTGATGCATAAAATCTGGCCATTGATGTTCGTAATGTTGGCAGTCGTGATGACGTATATGGTCCTGGAATTAGTCATGTTGGTGATAAAGCTGTGTCTGGGATTCTGATTCTGGCTGCAGAAGGGAGGTGATGCTCATGTACTACAATGACTATGAATGGGCTGTGATAGGATACCTGCAACATTATTCTGATTGGAAAACGTTCCAGCATAATGCCGAAATCGAAATAAAAGCGCTTGAAGCCAATATCGCTTTAGATCCGGCGCCTAAAACCAGTCAATTTCGGGACACACCTCCCATCGGCGGCTTTGAAAGCGGAGGCCCCCAGGAAGCTATTTATGAGCAGAAAGAAGATAACCTTCTGCGGCTCAAAAATCTGCGGACAGAAAAGAATAAGATTGATTCCATGTTGACACGCATAGATAATTCTCTCGAAGCTTTAGATGGGCCGACACGGAATATGGTGATACAGCGGGGCGTGTATCGGTTTTCCTGGAAGGCTATCGCTCACAGGGAAGGTTACGATGAAAGCTATTGTCGTAAGAAGTGGCGGGATGGGATACACAGGATATCCGGCATGCTGTTCGGTCCAAAAGCAGCGCCTGTCCAGACTAATTTGGTCTTTCTTTAAAAACCGAGTAGCGCTTTTGACCCGTTTTTTGTCCGTTTTTTCAGGGTTTTACCTGCTATAATGGTATTGTCAAAACAGGGCGAAAGCGGAACCTCCCCTCAACCATTGGATTCTGCTGCAGACTGTTTGGGACACCTCCTTTTCTGAAGAGAATATGGGTACAAGAGAAAGGCGCCTTTGCGGGAAGGCGTCTTTTTCTTATGCAAAAAAACAGGCGGTGGTAGGTGATGGACTATGCTGACGGAAAAACAGAAAAGATTCGTAGACTATTACGTCAGCACGGGCAATGCTACCGAAGCTGCGAGAGAAGCAGGATATAAGCATCCGAACAAAGTAGGCCCAGAAAACTTGGTAAAACTTGGTATCAAAGAAGCCATAGATGCCCGGATGAAAGAACTGGAGTCCAGCCGCATCGCCGATGCCAAAGAAGTACTGGAATACCTGACGAAGGCCATGCGGGGACAGATCAACGAAGAGGTTGCCGTCATCGAAGGAACCGGAAAAGGTTTCTCCAGTGCAAGGATCATTACAAAGCAGATCGGGGCCAAGGACCAGCTGAAAGCCGCAGAGCTACTTGGTAAGCGGTACGGCCTGCAGAACCCCGCAGAGGATGCGGATGGCAGTGACAAAATAGAATTCACGTTTGAGCGGGGCGATGACCATGAAGATTAACGTGGCAGAGAAAATCAGCCCTGCTTTTGATCCGGTGTTCTACGATGCTCAGGCTCACGGACATACGTTCTACTGGCTGGCAGGAGGACGTGGCAGCACGAAGTCTTCCTTCGTGGGTATTGAGCTGCCATTACTCCTGATGCAGCATCCGGACTGCCATGCGGTCGTGCTTCGTAAGATTGGAAACACCATCAAGAACAGCGTGTACCCGCAGATCCAGTGGGGCATCGAGCAATTAGGTGTTATCGACCGGTTCAAGTACAAGACTTCACCACATGAAATCACGTTAAAGTCTACAGGCCAGAAAATCCTGTTCTTCGGTGTGGACGACCCGATGAAGGTGAAGTCCATCAAGCTGCCTTTCGGCTACGTGGGCATTGTCTGGCTGGAAGAACTGGACCAGTTCTCCGGTATGGAAGAGATCCGCAACCTGTGCCAGTCCCTGCTTCGTGGCGGGCCAAAATACTGGGTGTTCTGTACGTACAATCCGCCCAAGAGCCGGAGCAACTGGGTGAACGAGGAAATCCTGCAGGATGATGCGGACCGGCTGGTCCATCGTTCTACGTATCTGGATGTGCCGCCTGAGTGGCTGGGTGAACAGTTCCTGCTGGAAGCCGACAAGCTGAAGCAACGCAACGAGATGGCCTACCGTCACGAATACCTGGGAGAAGTCACTGGGACTGGCGGGGCGGTGTTCGACAACGTGGAAGACGTGGAGCTGACAGATGAAGTTATCTCCAACTTCGACCACCTGTATTACGGCTTAGACTTCGGCTTTGCTGTAGATCCGCTGGCCTTCGTGGTCATGCAATACGATGCGAAAAGGGAAAACCTCTACATCTTTGATGAAATCTATCAGCAGAAGCTGACAAACTACCAGGCTGCCGAAAAGATCAAGAAGAAATTGTTGTCCAGCGATATGATCCGGGCCGACTCTGCAGAGCCGAAAAGCATCAAAGAGCTGCGGAGCCTGGGACTGAACATCATGGGCGCTATGAAAGGCCCGGATTCTGTAGATTACGGCCTGAAATGGCTGCAGTCTTTGAACCGCATCTACATCGACAAGCGGCGGTGCCCGAATACTTATAAAGAATTTGTGACTTACGAATATGAACGGAACCGGGAAGGACAATATATCAGCGCCTATCCGGATAAAGATAACCATGCCATTGATGCCGTGCGTTACGGCTGTGGCAGCGTAATGCCTGTGCGGTCGGTAGTGACTGCCGGAAGGATTAACTTATGAGTGAACAAACATTTGAAATGACAGCGGCAGATACCAATATGTATCGGCTCATGCGGGATGCCTACTACGGAGATGGCGGCTTCCGTGGACCGTACCTGGTGCCGCACAAGCGGGAAACAGAAGAAGATTACCGGGTCCGTCAGAAGACGGCCTATTACATGAACTACTTCGCTCCTATCGTGAATGCGCTGGTAGATCCTATCTTTAAGCGGACGCCGCTCCGGGATTGGTCTGGCGCTGCCAGCACAATGGTGGACGCCTTCGTGGAAGACGTGGACGGAGCCGGCAACGATATCGACACGTTCATGAAGCTGGCAGCACTGTCTGCCAAGCTGTACGGAGCTGTGTTCATTGTAGTGGAAAACTATCAGGCTATGGACCTGCCGGACAACCTGGCAGACGCTGTAGCCCAGCGGAAATTTCCTTATGCGTACACACTGGATCCTGACAAGGTAGAATCCTACAGCATCGACAAGAACGGACGGGTGCTGGCCATCAAGTTCCGGGATACGACTGTAACGTCTACCATGGGCAAGACCGTAGAACGGACGGTGTATTACGACACGAAGGTATGGAGTATTGATGAAAACGGGCATACGGTGGCCAGCGGTGAACATGGCCTGGGCGTTGTGCCCGTCATCTTCTTCCCGTCCCAGCAGATCAAGAACGGAGAGCTGAACCCTGTGCCGGAGCTCTACTCCGTGGCAGGGATTGCTGCCGCCTTGTATAACCACTGTTCCTGGGAAACAGAAATCATCCGGAACCAGACGTTCCCAGTGCTGACGTTCCCCAGCAAGGACGCAAAAGACTTGGTCATCGGCAGCAACAATGCGCTCTGCTACGATGGCGACAATATCAAGAACCCACCCGGCTACATTTCGCCTCCGTCAGATCCGGCGGAGATGATCCAGAGCCAGATCAAGCTGCTGATTCAAGAGATGTACCGGCAGGCAGGCCTGAGCTTCATCAACGGCCAGGCAGCACAGCAGACCAGCGGCATTGCCCGGCAGTGGGAATTTGAACGGACGAATCAGCGCCTAGCTACGTTTGCCAAACGCTGCGCCCAGACAGAAAAGAAAATGATGCAGATGTTCGCCCTTTGGCTGGGGCAGGAGCTGAAATACGATGTGACGTATTCTTCCGACTTCGGCATTACGGATGTGGCTACGGAACTGGCCAACGCCCAGGCCGTCCTTGATATGGGCCTGACACCGGAGCTGAAGGTGGAAGTGGCCAAGAACGTACTGACGAGCTATGTGCCAGAGCTGGATACGAACCGCTTTGATGAAATCATTAAGGCTGTAGAGAAAGCCGTAAAGGAGCCGGAATATAACGAGCCTCCTGTGCCGCCAGCCTCGTTTCAACAGCAGGAACCGCAGCAACAGGAGCCTGAACCACCTGCTAAGGAGTAATGTATGGATGAACTGAAGCGGCAGCTGGCTGCCTTCTCTAAAGCGTATGGAGAGAAAGGCAAAGAGATGGCTGAACGGATTCAGGCGCTGCTAGACAGCGGTATGGACCCGAAGAAAGCCATCGCCCAGGTCTTTGAAGAATATGATATGGTCGGCTGGCTGGACGCTGAAGTCTCTGACGTGATTGTGAACGCCGCCCAGGATGCTTTAGGCGAGGAGCTGACCAGCCAGATTTCGGCTGCATCGCTTCTGGAAGCTCTTTCCACTCCCTGGAGCAAAGATAAGCTGACCTTGTCCCAAAAGCTTCACGGAGCCGAAAGGGAAATGCGTCAGGCTATCGGCGACACCATCCAGGAGCAGATCCGGCGCAATGCCAGCGTCAAGAAGACGGCCAACGCCTTATTCGATGGGTACAATGCCGGGAAAGTCATCAAACAGCAGAAGCTGCCTAAGTACATGGACAATCTCATGGACTGGACCCGCAGAAGCCGGGACAACCTGACGGAGAAGGAGCAGAAAGATTTGCAGAAGGCTATCCGGCAGGTACGTGCCCAAGCTGATGGGTTGATGTCTGACGGCGCCTCCTACAATCACTTTAGAACGTCCTTATATGAGCTCCTCGATAAAGTAAACAAGGGAAGCGAAAAAGCCGTTCAAAAAGCTGTTTCGGCGGCCATACAGGAAAAATCTAGGTACATCGCTGAACGGATTGCCCGAACGGAAGGTGCCAGGGCACGATATGAGGCCTTTCGGGCACGGTACGATGCTGATGATTCCGTAGTAGCTTATCAGTGGAAGCTGGGCAGCCGCCATCCGGATGAAGACATCTGCGATATGTATGCCGGTGCTGACCTGTACGGTCTGGGAGCCGGCGTGTATCCGAAAGATCGGGTGCCTGACTGCCCTGCTCATCCGAACTGCCTGTGCCATCTGACGCCTATCTATGAAAGTGAACTGAAAGGCAAGCACCGTTCTGACAACGTAGAAGAAAACGGTGATGCCTGGCTGGAAAAGCAACCGTTGCATGTCCGTCAGTCCATCCTCGGTGTCAAAGGGGAGAAGGAGTGGCAGGAAGGCAGGCTCAGCTGGACGGAGAAGGCGGAGACGCTGACTACAGCAGTAATAAAAAATGAGCCGCAGAAGTCGGGTTTATTTGATTTAATCTTGCAGTTGCACGGACATCAAAAGGTTAAAGAGGTATCTAGACCCAGTGCTTTTGATGATCCTGATGTTTTAATTATTCCAAAAGAAAAATTCACTGATTATTGTCTTAACCCAGAGCATTTGACGGGAAAATATAAGGCTCTTGTTTTTAACAAGGTCTTGGGATATACTAAAAATGATTATAAGAAGCTTGAAGATTTAATAAGAAATAACATTCTTGACGCAACTTTTACAGATCATGGTATTAATAATCACGGGCATGGGTATGGCGCAAAATTTTGGGTAAAGTCTTTAAAAGGGGAAGACGTTCTCTTACAAACAGGATGGTTCGTTGATAAAGGGGCTGTTAAGCCTCGATTGACTACGGCATATTTAAAGCTAGAAGTTAAGAAAGGTGCTCCCTGATGAAAGCAAAAGAGTTAGACTGTGTGGAATTAAAAGATGGACGTTTTGGCTGTTTGATTTATCAATATAAAAATGGCGATTTTCAAATGGAATTAGATGGAAAACCGGAAATAGAAGATTTTATAGACATTACTCCGGACCAAATCAAAAGAATCACCTATAATGCTTAATGTTTAGCACCCTCTGCCCAGGGTGCTTTTTTCGTGCGGGAAAGGAGAAAGGCATGAAAAGTTGGACATATAAACTTATTGCTATTATTCCAATAGCGTTCTTTTTGGGAATCGGATATTTCGTGTTTAACAGCGCCGGCTGTAAAAGAGAAATAAAGTCATTCAAATCTGACCATGATGGTGGATTGAATAGGACGGTAACGGTGTACGACTACAATGGCAAGGTTATTAAGTCTTGGAACGGAAAATTTGATGTATCCGAATCGACCCTAGAGGTGTGGTTCGATGATGAGAATGGGAAAAGAGTTATTATCCATGGCGGAATCGTGATTAACCAAGAGAACTAAATAAAGCTGTTTATTTAGCAGACCATCCGGTCTGCTTTTTTATTACCCTTTTTAGAATCGGGCAGGCCCCGTTTCAAATATTTATTTGCCCCAGGCGGGCAGGAGGATGAACATGGCATATACACTGCAACAGATTTTTGAAGCCCTGAGCAAGGTGGAGAACGGCGGGGCTATGGTCGCTGACTTACAAGACGTAATCACCCAGACCAGGAACGAAGCCGCTTCCAGCCGGGTGGAACGGAACAAGGTGCTGGACGCACTGGGACTCCGTGGCAGCAATGACCCGGACGGCGAACTGAAGAACCTACAGACCACTCTGGAAGTCCTGCGGAAGGCGGGGAATCCGGAGACACTGGGAGCCCAGATGACGGCCCTGCAGGCCCAGGTAAAGGAGCTGACGAACAAGTATGAAGAAAGCCAGAAACGAGCTACAGCAGAACGTGATAAGCGGATTCATACGGCTACTCATTCGGCTCTTCAGGCCGCCTTAGCCAAAGGCAATGCTTTGAGCCCGGAAGCTTTCACGAAGCTTCTGGAAGATCAGGTAGTAGTCAATGCTGACGAATCCCTGGGCTTTAAATCCGGAGATAAGACCATCTCTCTGGAAGAAGGCGTAAACGGCTGGCTGACCAACAACCCATGGGCTGTCAAGAATACAGCTGCAGGCGGTGCCGGTTCCGGTGGAGCTGGCAAAGGTAACAAGGTATATACCATGGAAGATCTAAAAGGCATGACGCCAGAACAGATCAACAAACATTGGACTGATATCAAATCGAGTTTAGAGAAAGGATGATTTAAATGGCAATTTCTACGTTTGTACCGACTCTCTGGTCTGCCAGACTGCTGGATCATTTGGACAAAGCCCTGGTACTGGGCAACCTGGTCAACCGGGATTATGAAGGCGAAATCAGAAACTACGGCGATACCGTCAAGATCAACCAGATCAGCGATATTGCTGTAAAAGACTATATTAAGGGTACGGATATCGCTTATGACAATACCGATGGCACTCCCATGGAACTGAAGATTGACCAGCAGAAATATTTTGCCTTCAAGGTGGAAGATATTGATACGGCACAGGCTAATATCAATCTGCTGGACCGCAGCCTGGAACGTGCTTCCTATGCGCTGCGTGATGTGATTGACCAGCGGATTGCCGCCCATTCTGCAGAAGCTGGCACTACTATTACTGCTAAAGACATTGCTTCTGCTGAAGAAGCTTACGACTACCTGGTCCAGATGTCTGTGGCACTGGATGAAAAGAACGTTTCCAAGTCTGGCCGCTGGGTCGTCATTCCGCCCTGGATGTATGGCCTGCTGCAGAAAGACCAGCGCTTCGTGTCTTCCGGCTCTATGCAGGCTGAAGGTCGTCTGACCACCGGCATTGTAGGTGCTGCTGCTGGTTTCCGGATCTACGAATCTAACAACCTGGTCACCGTAAAATCTACCGGCGTTACTTCCGTAATGGCTGGCAACAACACGGCGATTTCCATGGCAAACCAGATTTTGAAGACCGAAGCCCTGCGTCTGGAAAAGAGCTTCTCTGACGTTGTCCGTGGCCTGCTGGTCTACGGCTCTACGGTTGTGCAGAAGAACGCTCTGGTAACCCTGAAGGCTAACTTGGCTCCTGCTACAACTGAGACCACAGGTGCCTGATTATGACATTCCGGGTAAGCTTTAATGCATCCGGCCTCAGCCGGACGCTTAATTCTGCGTCCAAGGATATCCACAAGAAGATTGTGGAAGCTGTGAATATCTCTGTCCGGGACGTGCAGGAACGAGCCCGGGCAGAACACCGCTTTACCTCCCGGACAGGGCAGGCGGAAGAATCCATCCATACAGCTGTAGAAGAACACGGCGGTAAGATCGTAGGCATGGTCTACACCTCCCTGCCACATGCCGTTTACCTGCACCAGGGTACCAAAGCTCATACCATCGTCCCCAGGGCAAAAGAAGCCCTGCGCTGGACCGATGGGAAGAAATTCGTGTTTGCTAAGCGGGCCAACGTGTCCGGTATCAAGGCAGATCCGTATATCTTCAACGCTTACGAGAAGGAAAAAACTGCCATCATAAGCCGGATGGATGCCATTATGAAGGAGCTGAAATAAGCATGAAACTGATTACAGCAGAAGACATCCTGGACGAGATCCTGAAAGACAGGGTTACGGAGGATGATTTGGCAGCAGCCAATGACTCCATCGTTCGGCTGGCTGCCACATATGGTGTCACGGAGGAGAAGCTGTCACCTTCTCACCTGTTGAAGCGGTACGGCGTGGTACTGGCCTGCCGGCAGTGCTGCCTGAATCTGGTGGGCACAGAC
>OMUE01000141.1 GCA_900314165.1 uncultured Acidaminococcus sp. | reverse complement strand
AACTTTCTTCATTATGTAGTTTTAAGTAAAATTATTTCTGACGTTTACTATAGTAACGTAATTTTTTTAGAGAATCAAGGAAAAAAGATGTTTGAAGTGAGCAGTTTTATTTTTCACTGTCCATTTCTATAATCCAACAATCGACAAGCACTTTCTAACCTTCGACATGCGCTTCTGACTTCTGTCATCTGACTTCCCGTGCAGCGCACTCTTCCTCGCCCGCACGCAGAGCAGCCTATCCGCTCTTCGCTTTTCACTTCTTCATTCCGTCCAATCTTCGTAGACCAGACCTTCGATGCGGGAAAATTCCCGGACATTATGGGTGACCAGGATGCCATGGTCGGCCATAGTAGTAGCGGCAATAAGCAGGTCATTGGCTCCTATGACCTGTCCCTTTTTTTCAAGGGCAGCACGGATTTGACCGTAGGCAGACGCAGCGCGGCCGTTAAAAGGCTCTATGGCAAAGTAGCTGATAAATTTCCGATAGAGGGAAATGGTCTTTTCGTAATCAAAACTTTTCCGTGCCCCGTACTCGATTTCTGCAAGGACCACGGAGGGAATGACGATGGACATGGAAGGGACTTGCTGGAAATGGGACAGGATGCGGGGATATTTCCCGTTGAGTGCATAGATGATGATGTTTGTGTCCAGATAGTATTTCATAATGTAATATCCTCCGGCGGCAGATCTTTTGGTTCTTCGTCAAAGCCCAGTCCGGCCCCTTTGCCGAACAGTTCAAAAAAGCCCGGGGCATAGGAATCCTTCATTCCCGCAGTCACATTCAGGTCCAGGCTGCAGGGAAATTTCTGTTGGATAACAGCCTGCCTGAGAAACATATTCAGGGCCGTGGTCAGGTTCATGCCCAGGGACTCAAAGACCTTGGCCGCCTGCTCTTTTACTGCTTCGTCCGTACGAAACGATACCATGATCATAGAATCGCCCCCTTCTGTATAAATCATTATAGATGTTTATATATACAATGTCAATATTTATATTACACTGTATATATTTAATTCTGTGTCAATAAAATAGGGGCTGTGAAAATCATTTTTTCACAGCCCCTATTTTTATTCATTAAGCTTGTAGAGTGCTCTGCACGGCCCCACCACCGTGCTTCGCACGGTTCCCCTCCCCTGCGAGGATGACAGCCCGCAGGGCGGCCTCTTCGCTTTCTTCATTTCTTCCTTGCCCCGCGCAGCGGCCTTTTCACTTTTCGCTTTTCACTTTTCACTACTCCGAAGTTCCTTCTTGTTATCAGCACCGGGTGTAGTCACAATGACTTTTTCCGGAGTAATGACCAATGCACCTTTGGCGGTGGCAGCGTTGTTGAACATCTTTTCGACCATGGCCTTAAACGTAGCAACCAAGTCCCCTTCCGTCAGGTATTCGGCCGTACCTTTGATCTGATAGCCTTCAAAGGTCTTGGCGTCATAGACGGAGATGGCGATTTTGCCACCGTTGGCTTTCAGGTTTTCCAAGGTCGTTTGCAGGAATACGTCCCCTACAACCAGTTTGCCTTCCGCCGTCACATCTTTAAAAGCTACAGGCACTACGTTCGGTTCCCCATTGGCGCAGGTTGCCAGATCCCACATGTTGTTTTTCAGTACGTTGATTACATTTTCGTTAAGCATGGTAATAGCCTCCTAAACTGAGTAATTGATAGTAACTTTCATCCGATGGCCTTAGTATAGTTTTCCTGCTTGACAATCTCAATATATAAGCAAATTTATAAGTCACTATTAAATTTAGTAGTGACTTGTGAGGATAGAGTTGTGTAGATATAATAGGATTAGAAGTTAGACATTAGACGTTAGTACGATTGAGTCCGCAGGGGACTGGCCAGCGGCCACCTCTACGCTCTTCACTCTTTGCTTTTCGCTTTAATTAAGGAGGTCCCCCATGTACCATAAAAAAATAGAGGCAGACATCCGCTGCCCCTTGGAATTCGGGTTAGAAATCTTTGGCGGGAAATGGGATTCCCGCATTATCTGCGTATTGGCTGCCAAAAAGACTCTGCGCTACAGCCAGCTGCGCAAGGAAATGATGAACATTACGGATGCCGTGCTGGCTGCGTCCTTGAAAAAACTCATTACGAACGGCATCATTGAGAGGGTACAATACAACGAAATTCCGCTCCGGGTGGAATATTCCCTGACAGACAAGGGCTTGTCCGTGGTCCCCATCCTCCAAAGCATCTGCCACTGGGCCGGAGCTTTCTATAAGGATGACTCCGCCCACCCCATGACCCAATGCCAGAAGTGTGATTATAAATAGAAGTAGCTGGGTATAGACGTTAGATGGTAGACGTTAGTAGTCCTCTGGACGGACACCCCCACCGCCATCATTGGGAACGAACCCACCACCATCCTTACGGATGGTCCCCCGCCCTTGAAAAGGGCGGACATAGAGGATGCTGATAGCTCTAATTATACTTGCCCCCGCTTAAGCGAGGGCGGACTTAAAGATGGAATCAACCGACAAGAAGATTCCTAACCCTCGACAACAGGTTCTATCATCTATCATCTATCATCTTCCCCACGTTCCTATCCTCCTCCTCACATCGTCCAGATTCAACACGCCTTTCGCAAATCCTTTCCTCACTAATTCTTCCGGCAGGTATTCGTCGTACTTGTCGAATTCGGGGATTTCGTGAGGATACAGCAGTTCCATGGGATCGATGGGTTTGGCAATTTCTTCTTTCAGGACTTTGTAGAAGGTCTCTTCGTCCGCTTCCATGGTGAACTGCATGAAGAACGGGCGGAAGGGGTCCAGTTTCTTCAGGCCCAGGCGAGGAGCGCACTTCAGGTTCAGGAACCGTTCCATGGCCAAAAAGCCATAGGTCCCCAGCCAGGGCAGCAGGCACCACATCTTGCCCCCTAAGAAAATCAGAGGCTTTTCTGCAGCACCGGAGGCCTTGGCCGTAAACCGGGCCTGGTTCAGCCGGGCCACGGCATTCTTCATCAAATAAGGATAGCTCCTGTCCTCCTGCAGCACCACCCGCATGCGTTCCAGCACCTTCGTGTGCAGGTCCCCGGGACATTCCCCAAAATAAGCCGGCACGTGGCCATTCACCAGCTCGCAGTAGATGAGTTTGCGCTTCCGGTCTACCTCCAGCACTCGCCACACGTGGCCGGCAATGGCAATCTTTTCCCCGGGAGGCGGGGGCGCCACCACGGTGCCCAATTCCTGGGAGTCGCAGCGGACGGTATATTCCTCGTCTTCCTGGAACACGCCGTAGAATTTGAAGGAATTCACAATCCGTTCCCCGGTGAGCCCTACGATGAGGCCGCCCTGGCTGGTCCGCTCCAGATGGTCCGTGTCGATGAGATGGCGCAGCAGCACCTTGTAATCATCCTGAGTGATCTTGTGGAAATAGCCCAGGCTCAGGACCTTCTGGGCCAAAGCCGCGGGACTCATTTCCCCTTCGGAAGCCATGGTACTCATGGTCTGGTGGTACAGCAGGCTGTAGGGCAGCCGGTCGAAGCGGGGCGGCTCTACAAAGCGCTCTTCCAGATACAATTGGATGAGGGCTATGCCCTGCAACAGCTTCCAGGGAATGGTAGCCGGCAGCATGGCCCGGATTTCCGGCTCGTCCTCCCGAATCACAAACCACATTTCCGGAGGCAGATTCCGCCGGCCTGTGCGGCCCATGCGCTGGAGGAACGAGGACACGGTCCAGGGCGCGTCGATTTGGAACGCCCGCTCCAGGCGCCCGATGTCGATGCCCAATTCCAACGTGGACGTGGTCACCGTTGTGAGCGTCTGGCTTTCGTCCTTCATGAGCTCTTCCGCCGTCTCCCGATAAGAGGCGGACAGATTGCCGTGATGGATCAGGAACCGGTCCGGCTCGTGCTTCAAATCGCAGTAGTGCCGCAGGGTGGTCGTAACCCCCTCGCACTCTTCCCGGGAATTCACGAACACCAGGCATTTTTTGCCCCGGGTGTGCTCAAAGATATATCCCAGACCAGGATCCGCCTGCACAGGCGCCTGGTCTGTTTTTGTGTCCAGCACGTCCAGTGCTTTGATGTCTTTTTTGTCGTCGGCGGCCTGCACGTCCTTCACATAGAAATGTTCCATGGACAGGCGCCACTTCGTGCTGCCTGCAGGAACCTTGGGCACGAGAGTTTTGCGGCCTGTATGTAGGCTCAGCAGCTGGCCCACCTTGTCCGGTTCTCCCAGGGTGGCAGATAAGCCAATGCGGCGGGGGTTCACGCCGGCGATCCTGCCCAGGCGCTCAATCAGGCACAGGGTCTGGCCACCCCGGTCCCCTCTCAATAAAGAATGGACCTCGTCGATGACGATAAAGCGCAGGTCTCCAAATAGTTTGGGGATAGCCATGTGCTTGTGGATGAGCATGGCTTCCAGGGATTCCGGCGTAATCTGCAAGATGCCGCTGGGGTGCTTCATCATCTTGGCCTTGTGGGACTGGGATACGTCCCCGTGCCAATGCCACACGGGAATATGGCCTTCTTCGCACAGGGGCACCAGCCGCTGGAACTGGTCGTTGATGAGAGCCTTCAAAGGTCCGATGTAGATGGCGCCCACGCTTTTGGGCGGGTCCTGGGCAAACATACTGAGGATAGGAAAGAAGGCTGCCTCCGTCTTGCCGGACGCCGTGGACGCCGTCAGCAGCAGGTTTTCGTCCGTGTTAAACAGCACGTCCCCTGCCGCCGTCTGGATGGGCCGCAGTTCCTCCCAGCCCTGGCTATAAATAAAATCCTGCACAAACGGTGCATATTTTTCGAAAATAGACATGATTTCCTTTCATTCTTGGAAAAGTTGCTAGGGGCTAGTGGGCTAGTTGCTAGTGTTGCTCCGCACGGCCCCACCACCGTGCGTAAGCAATGGCGAAGGGGCAGGCCGGCGGCCGCCTCTTCGCTCTTCACTCTTCGCTCTTCACTCTTCGCTTTTATCGAGTTACACCGTGAACTCCGCATATTCCTTATCCGTCTTTTCCCCTTCCACCTCGTTCTGAGCATACTGGAACTGGTCGGAGTGAAGCAGCTGGGCCACTTTTACATCGGGGTGCTGGTAGATGATGTCCAGGACCTCGATGAAGTCCCGGATGACCTCACGAGGGGTGATGTGGGTATTGGCGCCAATGCGGCCAAATTCTATAGTAATGAAATCCACCAGGTCCTGCTGGGTCACGTAGGGTTCGTAGCCGTACAGAGCGCCGTGGATTTGGGACAGCTTCTCAATGAGCACCAGCATTTCTTCGTTGGTCAGGGGTTGCAGCCGGATGACGGGGGCCAGCAGATCCTTGTATTCTCCACCGAAATGACCTTCACTCAAGCGGGACTTCAGAGCCTCATAGCTGTACACGCCCCGCCGGGGATCCTCCATGCACTGGGGCGTGCCCCCCATAATGATGCCCAGGTAGTGGGCCTTGCCCTGCAGCGTGTCATTGAACATGGTCAGGATCTTTTCATAGTTGTACTGGCGGGTAATGGCATTGGGAATCTTGTAGATGTTCACCAGTTCATCGATGCAGATGAGCAGCCCTGCATAGCCCGCCTGCTTCAGGAAGAACGCGAACAGCTTCAGATATTCGTACCAGTCCTCGTCGGAAATAATGATGTTCACGCCCAGTTCCTGCTTCGCTTCCGTCTTCGTATGATATTCGCCCCGGAACCACTTGGCTACCTTGGCCTTGCCAGCTTCGTCCCCGTTTTTGCAGGCCTGATAGTACAGAGTCAGCAAGCGCGCGAAATCGTAGCCGTGGACCATTTCACTGACCCGTCCGATGACCTGCCCGATAGCCTGCTCTACGAGGCGCGGCAGCTCAGGGGACTGGAACGTCAGGCCGTTCTGGTCCATGACCTGCTGTTGGACGGAGGAAATCCACCGGTCCAGGATCAGGCTGAGAGCGCCTCCTTCCGGACGGGTCTTGGTAGACGTATTGCGCACCAGTTCCCGGTACGTAGCCAGTCCCTGACCCTTGGTCCCCTGAAGCCGACGCTCCGGAGACAGGTCCGCATCCATGACTACGAAATTCTTCTCCATGACGTAGTTCCGGATAGTCTGGATCAGGAAGCTTTTGCCGCTGCCGTAGCGGCCTACCACAAACCGGAAGGACGCGCCCCCGTCCCCGATCACGTCCACATCGTGGAGCAAGGCCTCAATTTCGCTTTTACGGCCCACGGTAATATAGGGCAGCCCAATGCGGGGCACCACGCCCCCTTTCAGGGAGCTGATCAGCGTCCGGGCTATCCGTTTCGGAATATTCATGGTTTGACCTGTCCTTTCAAATCGTCCTCATAGTCCTCTATAACACAGGGGGTATCCGCTGCCGTATCCAGCACCGTATCCCCGAATTCTTCATAACATTTATCATTGATGGCATCTGCCAAAATGGAGCTCATGAGCCCCTGCTGCAGCACCCAGTCCGTAGGCTTCCCATACAGCAGGCACTGGAGATAGTGGTATTCCTGGTCCGTGAGTCCCCATGGCCGTGCCGCCTCTTTCGGCTCCTGCTTTACCGGCTCTGGCTCATTCAATTCCGCCCTGTTCAACTCAAGCTTCTTCGATTCAAGTTTCTTCGTCTCCAGCTCCTTCGGCTCTTCCCCTGTCCTCTCCTCTTCGGTCATGAGCCGTTCCTGGGTCACCTGGGCATCGGCCCGGATCTTATTCAGGACCCCCAGGTCCAGCACCACCTTGCGGGCTTCTTCCTGCTTCTTCTTTTCCTGGTACTCCGTCACCACCTCGTGGATGATGGCCTTGAGCCATTTAAAAGAAATAGCCTGCTGGATAGCCTCCAATCCCAATTCCCGGCGTATCTCGCTGTCCATGCTCTTCAGCAGCTGGCCCAGTTTCTGCAGCTTTTTCTGGGGAAACACATAATGGTGCAGGGTCCAGATGCCCTGCTTGTTCGAATAGGTCCGTACAGGCGTCACCTGGACCGAAAACGTCCGGGAATCATCCTTCTTATAAAATACGGCCGATTTGAACATGTCCACCCAATCGTAGCGGGGAGAACCGCCGAATTCCTCCAGGAACGTCTTCTGCCTGTGTTTGGCGTAATGCTCCTGAATCCTTCTGTAGCATTGGCCGATGAGGGTTTGGAACATGTCCGGATAATGGCTGTACAGCTTGCTGCGGGTAAGCCGGTACGTGGAAAAGCCGTCCAGAGCCTCGAAAAGCTCTTCATCCGTCCGATTCTGCCAGTCCTGCAGGATTGCAAACTGGAGATCCCGCTTGGACTGGGTCGTAGCCGGAATCAGCTCCACGGGCAGCTGGTAATACAGCACAAAGTCCCGGAGCCACAAGTTCAGATAGGACAAGATGCCGGAATCCACCTCCCCGTACTGTTCCCCGAAGGCTTTCAGCCTGTCGTAGCCTGTCTGAGGAGAGTCAAGGCCGATCAGGTTCAGCTGTTCGTAAATGTACAGGAAGGCATAGGTCAGAGGACCTTTTTCCAGATTTCCGTGGCGCAGCCGGGTCCGCCAGCCGAAATAACCTCGCAGTTCTTCGTCCGTGAACACCCGATAGGTGGGAAAATAGTGCAGCACGGGCTTGTCATACACATAGTCGTCCTCGTAGTCTGCGGCCAGCGTGCCTTCTTTGACGAACAGCTCCGACGTGGACAGAAGGGCGGACTTCTTGTCCCGTTCCAGCTGCCGCATCATGCTAATCATTTTCGGAAGGGGAGCCGGCTGAGCCTTGGGCGCAATCTTTTCCGACTGGTATAATTCCTTCAGCCGCTGGAAGATGTCCTTTTTCTCCTGGCGATTAGGAATCTGCATGTCTCTCCCCCTCCTTTCTCACAAAAGCAAACAAATATTCGTATCTTTTTATTATATGACGTTTTGGGGGAAAAGAAAAGAAGAGGCTGTGATTTTCACAGCCTCTTCTAGTGGGCTAGGGGCTAGTGGGCTAGTAGCTAGTGGTGCTCTGCACAGCGAGGGAGCACCGCGGCGCGGCCTCTTCGCTCTTCACTTTTCGCTCTTCGCTATCCTTTTACCCCTGCACCACCGGAATCCCTGCCTTCGCCAATACTTCCTTTGCAGTGTCCCAGTCAGTAACGGGTACATCAATATAATACATGTTCCGGTCCTGTTTCCCATTGGGACCGAAATCCCGGATGTCCAGCTTGGCACCACAGCCGCAGGTCGGTGCCTCACTGGGCATGGACGTGGTGGACATCTTGATACCCGCTTCTTTCAGCAGGGCCCGGGCCTGCTTCCATTCCTGTTCCTTGCCTTTTTCCATATAGACCAGTCTTTCCTTCGTAAAGAATCCCATGGTTTCACGACCTTTCAGTTATAGTTATTAATAATATTTATTGATTTATAACATATCATATTTTTAATAATTTGACAATAATGAGACGTTAGATGCTAGACGTTAGACGCTAGTGGTGCTCCGCACGGACACCCCCACCACCGGCTTCGCGAACCCACCACCATCCTTACGGATGGTCCCCCGCCCTTGAAAAGGGCGGACAAAGGGGATGCTGACAGCCTTAATCAGACTTGTCCCCGCCCTTGAAAAGGGCGGACAAAGGGGATGCTGACAGCCTTAATCAGACTTGTCCCCGCCCTTGAAAAGGGCGGACAAAGGGGATGCTGACAGCCTTAATCAGACTTGTCCCCGCACTGTGCGAGGGCGGACAGGGCTCTGCCCGGCGGGCTGTCGTCTATAGTTTCAAATCAATCCAAGCCTACGTAAGCAAATTTCTAACCCCCGACAACAGGTTCTATCATCTATCATCTGTACCTTGGTGGCCAGCGGCCGCCTCTTCGCTCTTCGCTTTTCATAATTCTCTATTCATTGTATAATAAACTTAGTTTACTTCACTACAGCAAAGGAGCACACTGCCATGTACGAAAAAGAACTGAAAAAACTTGCCAATGAACTATTGCCCAAGGCATCGGCCCTGGCAACATATATGTATGAAAATCCGGAACTGTCCTGCAAGGAAAAGCTGGCCAGCGAGGCCATGGTAAAGATCCTGCGTGATAACGGGTTCGACGTGACTTATCCGTTTATGGAAAAAGAACTGGGCTACGGCACGGCCTTCAAAGCCGTCCTGGAACGGGGTGCAGGCCCTACTGCCGCCATTATGGTAGAATACGACGCCCTGCCGGAAATTGGCCACGGCTGCGGCCACAACCTTCACGGCTCCTTATCCATCCTCAGCGGCCTTATGCTGAGCAAACTACCGGAAGGTGCTTTTCACGGCACTCTGGAACTCATCGGCACGCCTGGAGAAGAAGACGATGGAGCCAAACTGCACATGGCTCCTGCCGGCGTCTTTGACGATTGTTCCCTGGCTATTATGATGCACTCCGGCAGCCAGGTCAGCCGGTCTGACAGCACGGCTACAGCTTTGCGCTGCTACGTCGTGGAATTCTTTGGCAAATCTTCCCACGCAGCAGGGGCTCCCTGGGGCGGTCAAAATGCCGTCACCTGTGCCCGGAAGTTCCTGGATCTGGTAGATGCCCGGCGGGATACGTTCCACCCCGGCACCATCTTCAGCAGCGTAATCCTGGACGGAGGCCGTCAGCCCAACGTGATTCCTGACTATGCCAAAGTCCGCCTGGAATTCCGCTATGCCACGAAGGCCGAACTGGGCCGGTTGGACCGGATTGTCCGCAACTGTGCCAAAGGAGCCGCCATAGCCCTGGACTGCAAGGAAAAATTTACTCTGGGATTCCCGGATTTTTACGATATGGTCCAGGTGCCTGCCCTGGAAGACCGGATTACGGAACTGTTCACAGACTGGGGCGAACCGGTAGAACCGCCTCTGCCTCCTAAGGGTTCTACGGACGTAGGCAACGTCAGCTACCGCTGCCCTGCTATCCAACCGAAGATCTGCATTACGAAGAAGCCTTACAGCACCCATACCCCGGAATTCCGGGAAGCTACCCAGACCCCCGAAGCCCAAAAGAAGATGGCCCTGGGCGCCATCGTCATCGCCCAGATTATCCTGGATATCTTCAATGATAAAGAATTCCGGAATCAGGTAAGAGAAGATTTTGAAAGGGCGTTAAAAGAAAAAGAAGGACAGTAAAGGCCTCCTTTTTAAAACAAGCTCAACTGCTCCTCTACCTTTTCTTCCGGTAATTTCATAGCTTTCCGCAAGGCGGCGGAAACTTCCTGCTCTGCAGCGTACTGCTGCAGGGCTATTTTTTTGAGTTTTTCGTAGCATTTCCACGTAGTCTCTACATCGCTGAGAGCCCGATGAGCATTAGGATTCACCACCTGCAGGGCTTGGGACACGTCTACCAGCCGGTGCCGTTCCAGTTCCGTCAGCAGCAGCTGGGCCAGAGGCAGGGCGTCCACATAATCGTTAGGCAGTACCTTCTGCAGAACTTTTTGACACTGAAAGGCCAGGAAATCCACATCAAAGCCTACATTGTAGCCCACAATCACGTCGCTGCCTAAAAAATGCAGAAAAGCCGGCAAAGCCTCTGCCGGTTTCGGTGCCTCTGCCAGCATGGCATTGGAGATACCCGTCAGTTTCGTGATGTATTGATTCACGTACCAATTGGGATACCGCTCCGGTGGTTGGACCAGGGTGGAAAACTCCGCCACCTTGCGGCCCTCCCGGATGCGCATAGCGCCGATCTCTATAATATGGTCCCACGTAGCATGGAGCCCCGTGGTCTCCAGGTCCACCACGCAGTAGTCCGCCGTCAGGTTCGTCAGTTGTGTTCCCATGCCCGGCAGGTTCAGCCGTTGTAATTTTTGTTGTTTGGGTTTCATAATTCCTCCCGCTATTCCAAAATCATTCCTTTACATGGATTTTACACGCTTTTGACAGAGCAAGTACATAGGAATGTTAAAATTCTTTCGAAAATGGGAATTGTTCACATTTATTTTCCAATTCAGCGTCATTTTCCAATTTGAAAGGAGCTAGTCTTTATGAACCCCAACCTAAAAATCTTCTTCGGCCTCATAGGCGGCTTAGCCATGTTCCTATACGGAATGAACGGCATGAGTGAGTCCCTGCAGAAAGTAGCGGGTGCCAAGATGAAGAAAATCCTGGCCATGCTGACGAAGAACGCCGTCCTGGGCGCCATCGCC
>OMUE01000052.1 GCA_900314165.1 uncultured Acidaminococcus sp. | reverse complement strand
GGATAGTGACGACCGGGGCGGCCGGTTCCACTTCAGCTTTGGCGGCCAGTTCTAACAGTGAGAATTTACTAGGAAGCAGGGATTAGACATTATGATGGAATTTGCCAACAAAAAGAATGTCAAGGTCATTTCTCTGGCCATTGCGGCCATTATGATCGTTGGCGTTTTCGTACTGGCTGTCCAGGGCAGCAGCTTTGGCCAGGAAACCGGTACTATGAACTCTGCCATTGGCAAAGTGAACTACCAGCAGCTGGTTTCCTATGTGCCCGGCATCGCCGACGCTCAGACGGAAATGCGCAAGATTGTAGAAGAAAACCAGAAAGAAGTCCAGGAAAAGACTAAAGGCATGAGCGATGCGGATAAGCAGAAGTTCGTGGAAGAAAATGCCAAGGAAATGAAGAAGAAAGAGGAAGAGCTCATTGCGCCGCTGAAGAAGCAGGTGGATGATGCTATCCTGTCCGTAGGCAAGACGAAGGGCCTGACGGTCATCGTCAATCAGGAAGCCGTAGTATATGGCGCCGTGGATGTGACGGCGGATGTACAAGCTGCCCTGAAGAAACAGAAAAAGTAAGAGCCTGCTGCAAAGAAGAGGAGGGCATAGCACATGGGTAGATGGCTTTGTCTGCTGGCTGCCGGGATATTCCTGGTCACCGGCTGCGGCTTTTCCCAATGGAAATGGCCCGGTAAGCAGGAGAAACCACGGTTTGCCGTGGTGGATTGGGACAGCCTGGAACAACGGCATCCCAAATACAAGAAGTGGAAACACAAGCAGGAAACCCTGGATACGGCCAAGTGGCTGCGGAACAGGCAGCTGGAAAACGGCCGGAAACAGCTGGAAATCCTGGGTAAATTCAGCAGCCTGAAGAATATCGGCCAGGACAAGTTCCAGAAGGCCCAATGGGCTGCTAAGATGGCCGAAAAGCGTTCCCAGGAAAATGACCTGCTGAAGAAGAAACGGGAAGCCCTGGAAGCCCAGGCGGAAACCCGGGTGAAACAGCAGCGGGATAAGGTGGAGGAACAGTTCAAGATTCCCCTGTTTAACCTGCGGCTGAAGCTGGGCAGCATCAAGATGACGGAGAAAGCCCAAAAAGCCCTGCTGGCCGAACAGGCAGAACTGCTGGAAAAACGGCGGCAGGCCAGGGCAGAAATCGATGCCCAGAAGGAGCAGTGGCTGCAGCAGCAGCTGGCTCCGGACATAGCGGCCTCCAGAGCCCGGCTGGATAAATATGCGAAACAGCTGGCCCAGGAAACCGTGAAACAGAAAACGGGCCTTTCCCTGATGGACAAGGGGGAAGATGGCGTAAGCCAGCCCGGCAAACCGGAATTGGATAAATTGATTGCGTCCATGGATAAACAGATTGAGAGCCAGGAAAGTGAAGAGAAGCGGCTGAAGCAGGAAATCGACAGCGACATCCTCAGTGCCTTGAAAAAGGTGAACCTGACCCGGAAATATACGTTGATCTTCCGCAATCCAAAAGCCAATATCAGCGCAGATGACATTACAGAAGAAGTCAATGCGGAAGTCCAAAAAATAGTGTACTAAGAGGGATGGAAAATGAAAAAACTACTGGTTTTATGTATGATGATTACGGCAATCCTGTCCTTTGGCTGTGGCCGCAACGCCCAGTTCGGCGTCGTGGACATGAACAAGGTCCAGGAACAAAGCCAGGTCTTCAAGGATGCCACGGCTGACCTGCAGAAGAAGGGCAAAGCCATGGAAGAAGAGCTGAACAAGGAAACTCAGGGCAAGAGCAAGGAAGAAGCCCAGAAGATCTTCCAGGAAAAAGATGCCCAGATGCAGACTGTACGGGCAGAAGCCCAGAACAAGGTCAGAAGCAGCTTCGAAGCCGCTGCCGCCCAGGTCGCCAAAGAAAAGAACCTGAGCGCCATCCTGGTCAAGGAAGCTGTTCCTCAGGGCGGTGTGGACGT
Organism: uncultured Acidaminococcus sp.; assembly: GCA_900314165.1. Next base: position 38,347 of record OMUE01000052.1, on the reverse strand, counting down.
AACAGAAGATATTGTAAAAGCAATGAAATGATAAAAATGAGGGCGGACGCAGCGGTCTGCCCTCTTGCCGTACCATTATGAGCATGGAAAGGAATGCTGGATATGGAAAAAACATTACAGGAATTAGCTGATTTCGTGAAAGGGAAGATTCTGCAAGGGAACCCGGACCAGGTGCTGAAAGGTGTCAACGGTCTGGAAGAAGCACAGGCAGACCAGATTTCTTTTGCTGTACCTCCGTATCTGGAACTGGCTCCTATGAGCCGGGCCGGTGCCATCATGATTCCGGAAGGGGCTGAATTCAAGGGAAAACAGGCTGTCATCGCCGTGGCGAATCCCCGGGCAGCTTTTGCTGAGCTGCTGACGCTGTTCCGTCCTCCTGAAGAGGTCAAAAGCGGTGTCAGCCAATATGCGTTCATCCATCCTACGGCTAAAATCGGCAAGAATGTGGCCATCCTGCCTTTTGCCTACGTAGCGGAAGACAGCGAGATCGGTGACAATACAGTGATTTATCCTCATGTGTATGTAGGCCGTCACGTGAAGGTAGGCAAGGACTGCACCTTGTACTCTAACGTAAGCATCCGGGAAAACTGCGTACTGGGTGACCGGGTCATCCTGCAGCCCGGCTGCGTCATCGGCGGCGATGGATTCGGCTATATTACAGCGGATGGCAAGCACACGAAGGTGCTGCAGACCGGCAACGTGGTCATTGGCGACGACGTGGAAATCGGCTGCAACAGCTGTATCGACCGGGCTACGGTGGACAGCACCATCGTAGGCAAGGGCACGAAGATCGACAACCTGGTCCATTTGGGCCACAACGATGTGATTGGGGAAAACTGCATCATCGTTGCCCATGTGGGCATTTCCGGCAGTGTCACCGTCGGCAACAATTGCACCTTCGGCGGCCAGGCTGCTACGGCAGGCCACTTGAAGATCGGCAACAACTGCACGTTTGCCGGCCGTACGGGCATTATCAGCGATGTGCCGGATAATGTGGTGATGGCTGGTTTCCCGGCTCAGTCCCACGTGGATTGGCTGCGCATGATGGCCAACCAGCGGAAGCTGGGTGACGTGATGAAGAAGGTCCGTAAGCTGGAAAAAGAGCTGGCGGCTCTGAAAACTGAAGAAAAATAACCTGTATTGACAATCATTAGGGGGAACCATGAAAAAACAAGTTGCAGCGCTGGTGCTGGCCTGTGCGTTCTGTGTACCCCAGGCGGCCTGGGCCAAGGCCACCCCGAGGGGCACCAGCGGCGTCATCAACGCACCCTCCGGCTATGTCCGGATGCCGGGCCATGTGTCCGCCGGTATGGATTGGACCAAGGACGATAAGACATTGCGGGGCAACGTATCCCTGCCTCTGGGACTGGAAATTGCGGCCAGCCACACGAATCCGAAGCACGGCGATGCCTATGACACGGTCAGTGCCAAATGGCAGCTGATCCGGGAAACTCCGGCAACGCCGGCTATCGCCATCGGCGTGGAGGACATCGGTGACCAGGAGCAGCGGAAAGGGTATATCGCCCTCAGCAAGGCCCTGCCCATGGATCTGAAGATCCATGCCGGTGTGGGTACGAAGAATTATAAACACGGATTCTACGCTCTGGAAAAAGATGTAAAACTGTTGGGAGCGGGCATGACCGTCATGGGAGAATATGACGGCAGCCACTTCAACTACGGGGCGGCCCTGCCTATCGCCAAATTCCTGGAAGGGGAGATAGGCGTGCGGGACCATCACCTGTATGGAGGTCTGAATCTGACATTTTAACGAGTAGGAGGGACCTGGATGGCTGCGTATAAGCTGATGCAGTTCATCAGCTGGCTGGTGTGCCACCAGCCCACTGGTTTGAACAAAGCCCTGGCCTACGTGCTGGGTCATCTGGGATGGTACGTAGTGCCGGCCTGGCGCCGGTACATGGCGAAAGAAAATATCAAGGATTGCCTGGGCGTGGACGAAGCAAAGGCAGAAGCCATTGCTAAGGAAAGCGTCACCCGGTTCGGGCGCATGCTCATCGAAGTGCTGCGCTATCCTTTGATTACAAAGGACAATTTCCGGAATCTGGTCCATTTTGACGGCTTGGAAAATCTGGAAAAAGCCTTTGCGGAAGATAAAGGGGTCATCATGTGTACGGCCCACTATGGCAACTGGGAAATGCTGGGGGCCTCCATGGCGCTCCTGGGCTATCCCATCCTATCCATTACCCGGAAGCAGAATAATGGGGCTATGGACCGGTTTATCAACGACTACCGGCAGATGGTAGGCCAGCATGTGGCCTATAACCATGGCAAGAACAGCATGCTGGAAATCGGTCATTATTTGAAGAAGAAGCATCTGGTGGGCATCCTGTACGACCAGGATTCGGCCCATACAGGAGAACATCTGCTGTTCTTCGATAAACCCACCCGCATGCCGCAGGGCGCCGCTCATCTGTCCCGGATGTTCGGATCGCCCATCGTGCCGCTGTTCATGCACAATAATCCTGACGGGACTCTTACGGCAAAAATCTATCCATCGTTCCATACCCCGAAAACAAGTAGCCGTGACGAGGACGTTAGTGTTATAATGAATAGACTGGCAGCCATTGCCGAGCGGGAAATCAAAGGGGATCCGGCTATGTGGTTCTGGGTCCATGACCGTTGGAAGGATGGCCGCAAGCGGTATGAAATGTATAAGAAAGGCGTGTGATGATACACGTGGAAAAGCAACATACTCTGAAACAGGCAGCTTCCTGTGATGGGATCGGGCTCCATTCCGGCAAGATGGTGGAGATGACCCTGCTTCCCGCTCCGAAGGATACGGGCATCGTCTTCATCCGGACGGATATAGCAGAGAGACCTCAGATCCATGCAGTGGCTTCCAACATTACAGCTACCACGAAAGCAACAACGCTGACCGAGAACGAAGCCAATGTAACCACCATCGAGCACCTCATGGCGGCTCTGGCTATCTTAAAGATTGATAACTGCTATATCGAAATGTCCTCTGCGGAACCTCCTGTAGGGGATGGCTCTGCCAAGTTCTTCATGGACCAGATCCTGAAGGCCGGCATCGAGGAACAGGATGCAGAACGGAAAGTCTACCATGTGGAGCGGTCTTTCTCCTATTACGACGGAGACAGATCCATCGTGGTGCTGCCCTATGAGGGCTACCGCATTACGTTTACGTCCATCAATCCTCATCCGCTCCTGGGCACCCAGGTCATGGATATTGAGGACAAAGGGGACAATTTTACGAAAGAAATCTCTTCTGCCCGGACTGTGGCATTTGAAGAAGAAATCGCCCAGCTGCAGAAGATGGGCCTGGGACTGGGCGGCACCCTGGAAAACGTAGTGGTCTTCAGCAAGGACAAAATTTTGTCCGTACCCCGTTTTAAGGACGAACTGATCCGGCATAAGATCCTGGACGTCATCGGCGACCTGTATCTGCTGGGTCCTATCCACGCTCACGTGATCTGCATGAAATCCGGTCATGCCTTCAATGACAACGTATCCCGCCAGATTGACGAATACAGAAGGCTGCATGACCATAAGGAAACCCGTACACCGGAGAAAAAACAAACAGAAGTAAGGAGTAAGGCTATGATTAGTTTAGACATCAATGAAATCCTGAAGATTCTGCCCCATCGGTATCCTATGCTGCTGGTGGATAAGATTATTGAACTGGAACCTATGAAACGGGCCGTGGGCATCAAAAATATAACCATGAACGAGCCTCAATTCACAGGCCATTTCCCCGGCAACCCCATTATGCCCGGCGTCCTGCTGATCGAAGCCATGGCTCAGGTCGGCGGTGTGACGCTGCTGTATCCGAAAGAAAACCGTGGCAAGATTGCTGTATTTGGCAAAATTGATAAAGTCCGCTTCCGTCGGCCTGTCAAACCGGGTGATACCCTGGTGACTACGGCTGTCATCATGAAGATTAAAGGCAACATGGCTGTAGCACACTGTGAAGGTACTGTAGACGGCGAACCTGCCTGCGAATGTACGGTCTTCGTGGCATTAGAAGGGGAAAGCAATGCAGAGAAAGAAAAAGCCCCTGTGAAGAATATAGAAGATAAAGGTGGCGAACAAGCATGACAGATTCTTTGATTCATGAGACAGCCATTATCTCTCCAAAAGCTCAAATAGGACCTAACGTGAAGATCGGACCCTATGCGGTTATTGGTCCGGAAGTGACGATCGGGGAAGGAACCATCATCCATCCTCATGTAGTGATTACCGGTCACACCCTCATCGGGAAAGAATGCGAATTCTTCCAGGGTGCCAGCATTGGTGAAGTGCCTCAGGATCTGAAGTACAGAGGGGAAAACACTACGACGATCATCGGTGACCATGTGACGATTCGGGAATGCGCTTCTGTTCACAGAGCCGTCGGCGAAGGCAACGAAACCCGTATCGGCAACAACGTACTGATGATGGCCTATACCCATGTAGCCCATAACTGCATCGTAGGTAACAACGTCATCATGAGCAACGTAGCGACCCTGGCCGGCCACGTCATCGTGGAAGACCGGGCTGTCATCGGCGGCCTGACCGCTGTGCACCAGTTTACGAAAGTCGGCCGCAACTGCATGTGCGGCGGCATGAGCCGGATTTCCCAGGATGTACCGCCTTTCGTCATCGTAGCCGGCAACCCTCCCTATGTAGCAGGTTTGAACAGCGTAGGCATCTCCCGGGCAGGTATTCCTATGGAAGTCCGCCGGGAACTGAAGAAAGCCTATAAGATTCTGTATAAACGGGGCCTGTCCCTGCCGGATGCCATTGCCACCATGGAACAGGAACTGAACAGTTATGAAGAAGTAGAACATTTCATGCGGTTCCTGCGCACTGTAGAAAGAGGCATCTGCCGGGCTTCTGCCCACGGCCTCCGGGAGTAAGCCATGGGCAAGACTTTAGGCGTCCTGTCCGGTGTAGGCCATCTGCCGGTGGATGTAGTGCTGGGTGCCAAGAAGGCCGGCTATCGTACGGTAGCCATTGCTTTGGTGCCCGGGACTCATGAAGAACTGCCCCAGGTGGCAGATGCATTCTATCAGATCAATATCGGCAAGGTAGGGAAGATCTTTAAGACCCTGCAGCAGGAAGGTGTGGAGCAGGTGACCATGATCGGCAAGGTCACAAAGGAAATCCTGTACTCCGGCGGCGTCCTGGTGCCGGATTGGCAGGCCGTGAAGCTGCTTATGTCCCTGCCGGACCGTCATGATGATACCATTATGAATGCCCTGGTCCAGAAACTGGAAGATATCCATATTCACGTCATGGACCAGACCCTGTTCCTGACGGATCTGATGCCCCAGGAAGGGGTCCTCAGCAGCCGCAAGCCTACGAAAGAAGAATGGGAAGACATGAAGTACGGCTTCCGCATGGCCAAGAAGATCGGCGGCCTGGACATCGGCCAGACTGTGGTCGTGAAGAACAAGGCTATCATGGCTGTAGAAGCCATAGAAGGTACGGATGCCTGCATCCTCCGGGGCGGCAATCTGGGCAAGAAGGCCATTGTGGCCAAGACGGCTAAGCCGGCCCAGGATAACCGGTTTGATATGCCCGGCGTAGGTGTACGGACCATAGAATCCATGATCCAGTCCGGCTGTGCCGGCATTGTCATGGAAGCAGGCCGGACCCTTCTCGTAGAACGGGAACGGGCCCTGCAGCTGGCTAACGCCCACGGCATCGCCGTTGCTGTCATGAGCGAAGAAACAGCGGAGAAAGAATGATAAAAAGACGTAAAGCGCAAGCTTTACGCCTTTTTTGTGAAGGAAGGAGCATAACTATGGGAGCAGGATTTGCTCAATTGAAAGTGAATGCGGCAATGGTGGACAAGCTCCACCGGACAGGCAAAGACACGCCTACCCCCGTACAGGAACAGGCCATACCGGCACTGCTGAACGGCCGGGATGTCATAGCCCGGGCCCAGACCGGCGTAGGCAAGACACTGGCCTTTGTCATCCCTCTTTTTACGAAAATCGACACCACGAAGAAATTCGTCCAGGCCTTGATCTTATCCCCTACCAGGGAACTGGCCCAGCAGACTGCAGGGGAAATCAAGAAGCTGAACGATGACCCGGAATTCCATATCCTGACCGTCAGCGGCGGCAAGGACTTTGAAGAAGAAAAAAAGAAAATCGGTACGAGGGCCCAGGTACTGGTAGGCACGCCCGGCAGATTACTGGACCATCTGCGGAAAGGCAACACGAACCTGGGAGGCGTGGTGTACCTGGTGCTGGACGAAGTGGACGAGATGCTGCGCCAGGGTTTCGGAGACGATATTGCTACGCTGCTGAGTCTGGTACCGCCGAAGCACCAGACCATGCTGTGCTCGGCTACCATGGACGAAGAAGTCCAGAAACTGGCCCGGAAGCTGACGACGAATCCCCATATCATAGACATCAATCCTATGAAGGCTACGGCTTCTACGGTAGAACAGATCTGTATCAAGGTCAGTGAAGAGCACAAACAGGAAGCCCTGGCTACACTGATCAACCGCTGCAATCCCTTCCTGATGCTGGTCTTCTGCTACAGCAAGGAACGGGCCATAGAGCTTAGCGACTGGCTGTATGGCCAGGGCTTCAACGTGGACGTACTCCACGGGGATATGAGCCAGGCTAAACGCCGGACCGTCATGGAGAACTTCCGGAAGGCTAAGCTGCAAATCCTGGTGGCCAGCGATATTGCGGCCAGAGGTTTGGACGTGGAAGGCATCACCCAGGTGGTAAACTACGACATCCCCCACGATCCGGACTGGTACGTGCACAGAATCGGCCGTACGGGCCGGGCAGGACGGGAAGGCACGGCTTATACATTCTACACGGCGGACGAAGTCCGCTGGCTGCAGAACCTGGAAAAAAAGCTGGACATTACCTTTGAACGGCAGAACCTGGCCGGAGAAAAAGTCCGCCGTACGGTAAAACCGCCTACACCCAAGAAGAAACGCGTTCCCAAACGCGGCAAGAGTGCCGTCGGGCCTAACAAACGTGGCACGAAGTACCACGAGGCCAGTAGGAAGCAGGAACCCAAAAAGAAAGCGAAGAGCGAAGAGTAAAGAGCGAAGAGGAGTGCGCTGCACTGCCCCCTCGCCATCTGACGATGGCCCTCTCCCCCTACGGGGGCGACAGCCCACCGGGCGAGCGGAGCTCTGTCAGCCCCGCAGGGGAGGGGAACCGTGCTTGCACGGTGGTGGGGCCGCGCAGGTGCGCCACGAATCTCTAAAACGTGGTATAATAAAACGTATTGTCGAGTTACATCGAACTAAAAACAAAGAGGTGTCCATTCATGAGTGAAATCCGCGTTCGTTTCGCACCCAGCCCTACCGGCTACCTCCATATCGGAGGCGCCCGGACCTGCCTGTTCAACTGGCTGTTTGCCAAAAGCCAGGGTGGCAAGCTGGTGCTGCGTATAGAAGATACAGATAGAGAACGGTTGAAAGAAGATTCTGTGTCCCAGATCCTGACGAGCCTGAAATGGCTGGGCCTGGAATGGGATGAAGGTCCGGAAGTAGGGGGCCCTGTAGGTCCTTACTACCAGTTTGAACGGCTGGACCTGTACCGGAAATACTGCCAGCAGCTGGTAGACGAAGGCAAAGCCTATTACTGCTTCTGCACGGCCGAAGATCTGGAAGCCCAGCGGGAAAAACAGAGAGCCCTGAAGCAACCCTTCCATTATGCCGGCACCTGTCGGGATATCCCTCTGGAAGAAGCCAAAGCCAGAGTAGCTGCCGGGGAAAAATACTCCATCCGCATCAAGCTGCCGAAATCCGGGGATATTACGGTCCACGACATGATCCATGGGGACGTAACGTTTAATTTTGACCAATTCGACGACTTCGTCATCATGAAGTCCAACGGCATCCCTACGTATAACTTTGCGGTAGTAGTGGACGACCATCTCATGGGCATGACCCATGTGCTGCGGGCAGAAGAACATCTGACGAATACTCCGAAGCAGCTGGTCATCTACGAAGCTCTGGGCTGGACCGCTCCTCAATTCGGCCATATGCCCATGATCCTGGCTCCGGACCGCAGCAAGCTCAGCAAGCGGCACGGCGCTACCAGCGTAGAAGAGTTCCGGGATCAGGGCTACCTGAAGGAAGCCATTGTCAACTACCTGACCCTGTTGGGCTGGGCTCCCGGTACGGACGAAGAAATCTTCAGCCTGGAAGATACCGTAAAGCAATTTGACTTTACGAAGATGTCCAAGAAGGCTGCTATCTATGATGTGAAAAAACTGACTTGGATCAACGGCCAGTATTTGTCCAGTCTGCCTCTGCGGGAAATCGCCGATGCAGCTGTGCCCTTCTTCAAGAAAGCCGGCCTCATTGACGACGACTATCTGCCTGCCCATCAGGAATATTTCGACCATCTGGTGGATGTAGTCCGGGTGCGGGTCAAGACCCTGGTAGAACTGGCAGATGGTTCTGCCTACTTCTTTAAAGATGTGGACAGCTACGATGAAAAGGGCGTAGCCAAGCATTTCAAACCGGAAAATGCGGCTCTGCTGGAAAAATGCCGGGATGCCCTGGCTGCCCTGCCTGAATTCAATCTGACCACCACGGAAGAAGTGTACCACAAGATTGCGGACGAATCCGGCATTTCCTTCGGCAAGGTCATCCATCCTACGAGACTGGCTCTGACGGGCCGGACCTTTAGCCCTGGTCTGTTCGACGTCATGGTGCTGCTGGGCCGGGAAAAGACTCTGGCACGGTTGGATCAGGCCATTGCCTTCATCAAGAAACAGGGATAAACAGCCGTGGATAAGTATATCTGCCTGGATATAGGGGGCACGGACATCAAATACGGCCTGGCGGACAGCAAGGGGCGCCTTATCATGAAGGAAAGCGTTCCCAATGTGATCCGTTCGCAAGGGGTTCAGGCCTTTGTGGAACAGGTCCTGGATCTGGCGGCCTCCTATGAGAAATATTTCAAGGTCAAAGGGGTGGCCGTGTCTCTGCCCGGTATCGTGGATCCCCAGAACGGCAAGCTCATGGTGGAGTCCAGCAATTTCCCGGGCTCCCAGGGCCTGAATCTGGCCCAGCTCATCGGGGAAAAGGTCAATCTGCCCTGTTGGATAGAAAATGATGTGAACTGCGTAGGCCTGGGCGAATACTGGCAGGGCGCTGGTAAGGATGCTCAAAGTGCTTTCTGCATTGCCTTCGGCACCGGTATTGGCGGCGCCTTCGTCCAACACGGCCAACTATGGCACGGTCGCACCTGGAGCTGCGGAGAAGTGGGCATGGCCCGGCTCAGCGGTCGGGACAGCTGGGAAAAGACGGCGTCCGTCCGTACTCTCGTGGCAAAGGCAGCTCACTTGAAGAATCTGCCGGAAGATGAGGTCAATGGACGATTGGTGTGCCAGTGGGCCCGGGAAGGGGATAAACCGATCCACAGGCTGCTGGTGGATACGGTCCACCACTGGGCTACGGGCATTGCGTCCATCTGCTATCTGTTGAATCCCCAGCGCATCATCTTGGGAGGCGGCATTATGGCGGCTAAAGATCTGTTAGATCCCATGCTGCACCATGCCTTGCAGAAAGAGCTCATCCCTTACATCTACGACAACACGGAAATCGCCTACGCTGCCCTTGGCAATGATGCCGGCATGATCGGGGCGTTGTACAATTTCCTGTGGAGAGAGAAGAAAATCAGGTAACTCAAGCATAGCGAAGAGTGAAGAGGGAAGAGCGAAGAGGACCCTGCGAGGCAATGTTCAAAGCGGCATTAGCCAATTTGTTCCGTGCTCCGCGCAAGCGGTCCTCTTTTCTCTTTAATCTTCCCCCTTCCCAGATTTTAGAAATTTTTTCTTGACATAAACTGTATAATCTCTTACAATATATGGGTATCACTTTGAGACCGCGCCGTTAGCCCCGGCCGATTCCCAAAGACTCATCACTGGATACATGTTGTTTCACTAGATTGAGTTTTATTAGGAGGAATAAGGATGAAAACATATATGGCCACCCCGTCTACCATTGAACGTAAATGGTATGTAGTGGATGCTGCCGATAAGACTTTGGGCCGTCTGGCTGCTGAAGTTGCAAAGGTGCTCCGCGGTAAACATAAACCTACTTTTACCCCGAACCAGGATACTGGTGACTATGTCATCGTTATCAACGCTGACAAAGTAAAACTGACCGGCAAGAAACTGGTCCAGAAGATTTACTTCCGTCATTCCGGTTATCTGGGCGGCGACAAATACACCAAAGCTGGCGAACTGCTGGCTAAGGATCCCGTAAGAATGGTTGAACTGGCCATCCGTGGCATGGTTCCCCATAATCGTCTGGGCAACCAGATTATTAGAAAACTGTTTGTATACGCTGGTTCTGAACATCCTCATGCTGCACAAAAGCCTGAAGTGTTGACCATCGATATTCGCTAAGAGGAGAGGAGAACTAGATTATGGCAAAAGTTACGTATGATGCAACTGGCAGCCGCAAGAGCTCTGTGGCTCGTGTTCGCCTGATTCCGGGCGAAGGCAAAATCGTTGTTAACGGCCGTGAATTAAGTGAATACTTCGGCCTGAAGACCCTGGAACTGGTAGTTCGCCAACCGCTGGAAGCTACCGAAACCCTGGGCAAATATGATGTAAGTGCAAACGTTGTGGGCGGCGGTATTGCCGGCCAGGCTGGTGCCATCCGTCATGGTATCGCTCGTGCACTGCTGAAAGTGGACGCTGACTTCCGTCCTCTGCTGAAAAAAGCCGGTCTGCTGACCCGCGATCCTCGTGAGAAGGAACGTCGTAAATACGGCTTAAAGAAAGCAAGAAAGGCAAGCCAGTTCTCCAAACGTTAATTGGCTGCTGCTTACAAAAAATCCTGTGCAGAAATGCACAGGATTTTTTTTACTCATTTCAGCTCGCAGATAATTCCTTTTTCCGCAATATAGCGGACTTTGCCTTTAGCTTTCCTGCCAATCTTGTCGTACAGCCGGCCGGCACTCATGGAGTCGCCCAGGACGGTGTAGGTACTGTTAGCTACGTAGCCCACTTTGCCCAGGCCGGGCACGTCCACCTCTATAGCCTCTTTGTCGTATTCGTTGTCCTTATCCTTTTTCAGATACACGGTCATGTGGCGTTTGAAGACGCCGAAGCCCAGATAATGATTGCAGCCCGTAATCGTAAAATAAATCTCCTTCTTCATAAGGATCCCTCCTGTCATTTGCTATTTTCTTCCTTTGACAGCCTAAGTGTAGCAAATGAAGAGGGCGAAAAAAACGACAGATAACAGCAAACAATGAAAGTGAAAAGCGAAGAGCGAAGAGGCGCCTGCGGCGGACAAGGAAAAAAATAAAAGCGAAGAGCAGAAAAAAGGGAAGGAAAAGTTGCCTTTCTCTACGACAAGCAGAATTCTAACCCCTGACAACAGGTTCTATCATCTATCATCTGTCATCTTTACTCATGCACGGCCGGAGGCCACTAACGTCTACTTCCCCAGATTCCTTAAATGCATATACACCGTATTCTTGGAAATCCCCAACAGCTTTGCCACGATGTCCGGGGCGTTCTTAAGCTGGAACAGGTGCTGCTGGTACAGGTCTGTAATGATATGCTTGTTCTTCTGGGTGGCAGGGATGGAGGTATCCTTCATGGCAGCCTGCTTGGCGGCTTCCACGGCCTGCTGCAGCTGCTCCTCGGCACTGACGGCAAAGGTTTCTACGGCTGTCTGCTCCGGGTTATTCATGTGCAGGAAGCTGTCCATGAACGTATGGAACGAGATATCCATGTAAAAGTTGATGCAGATAAAGCCGATGAGCTTGTCATTTTCCCCTGTGATGGGAATGGTGGTGGAGCGGATGGGGGCACCAGTCTGGTTCTTCGTAAAGTAGGTCAGGGACTTGTGCACATCGCCGCTGCGCTGGATCTCTTCCAGCATGCGCAAGGCCAGGTCCGTAATAGGGGCTCCTTCAGAGCGGCCCGTGTAGTGGCCATTGATGACCTTGATGGCGGAATGCTCGAAGCTTTCCAGGCTGTGCAGCAGGATCTCGTAGCCCGGCCCCAGATATTCTGCCAGTCCGTCCAGCATGCCTTTATAGGATTCCAGGATCACCCTGTCCGATTTCGTCAGTTTTATGGTATTCATAATGGATTCTCCTCATGATAATGATGCAATCGCAGATTATAAACCCACCACCATCCTTACGGATGGTCCCCCGCCCTTGAAAAGGGCGGACTTAGTTTAAGTGCAGCGCACACTAGTATAGAAAATTATAATTAACTTTCTATTTGCACTAACCCGTAGGGGCGCATCGTTAGATGCGCCCACCAAGGAATCCTTTACTGAGTAGCTTTAGTGGGCTTATCTTACGATAAGCCCCTACGGATTCGTATCAGGGTTTTGCATCTATATTAAAGTTAGAGCAAACAGCAAGCTATTTAAAAATTCCTATACTAGCCTCTAACGTCTAGTATAGAAAACCGTAATTAAATTTCATGTATAACTTCGTAGGGGTTTTCCAGAGGGGCCGTAGGCCCCGGCGGCAAACCCGCATCCAGGCCATCCAACGTGATTAACGGGCGCACCGCCGCTACGCTCTGGGGCGCCCCTACGAGTTAGTGCAATATGAAAGTTATTTATGGTTTGTCATACTAGCCTCTAACGTCTAGTTCAGCTCTATTATACTATATTTCAACAACTAAAATTAAGTTCAATAAATAAAATATTTACTATTGACTAAACTAAAATTCAGTGTTATAGTTAATACCGTAAGAAAACCACAACCTTCCTAGCGATAAATTTAAAAACCATGGAGGAAACCACAATGGAAACTATTGAAACGAAAAAAGCTCCTGCTGCTATCGGTCCTTACTCCCAGGCTAAAGCTACTGCCGGTCTGGTATTCGTATCCGGCCAGATCCCTGTAGATCCTGCTACGGGCAACGCTGCCGGTGACACCATTGAAATCCAGGCTGAACAAAGCTGCAAGAACGTGGGCGCTATTCTGGAAGCTGCCGGTACCGGATTTGATAAAGTCCTGAAGACCACCTGCTTCCTGGCTGACATGAAAGACTTCGCTGCTTTCAACGCTGTTTACGAAAAATATTTCGTCAGCAAACCCGGCCGTTCCTGCGTAGCTGTAAAGGCTCTGCCGAAGAACATGCTGTGCGAAATCGAAGCGATTGCCGAACGGTAATTAGCTTTACCCTGACCTCCTGTTTTCATGAAATAAAACCTTTCCCTCTCTATATAAAAAAATCCCGTTGCCTAATGGCAGCGGGATTTTTTTACGCGGAGTATAACCCACCACCGACTGCGTCGGTCCCCCGCCCTTAAAAAGGGCGGACAGAAAAAACACTTATATCCTAAGAGGCACAGAATCTGTTACAATAAAGAAGTAAAAGTTCTTTTTTATGCAAGAGCTTGACAAGAGGGGGGATGGCTATGCGGAAGGAACTGCCTTATTTTAAAATCGGGTCTTCCTATGGAGGCAATCAGGATTGGTATGCCGATGCCTGGATGCGGCGGGGAGGCTGTGCAGCCGAAACGGCCTGCGAATTGTCCATCTATCTGGCCAAATATTACGGCCTTTCGGCCCTGTGTCCCTTTGATCCGGAGCAGATTAATCAGAAAGTCTACGTGGACTTCGGCCAGCAGATGAAGCCGTACCTGCGGCCCCGGTTCGGTGGCATCGATAAGCTGTCCATCTACCAGGAAGGCTATGGCCAGTATCTGGCAGATCATGGGGTGAAACTGCAGCTGGAAGGCTGGGAAGGCACGAATACGGTGGCACGGACAGCAGAAGTAGTCCGCCAGCAGATCGATAAGGGGATGCCCATTCCCTGCCTGGTGCTGAAGCATCGGGCTCCTTCCATGAACTTTTACGTGTGGCACTGGTTTATGCTGACAGGCTACGAATATTTCGAGGACATCTGTATGGTAAAAGCCGTCACCTACGGCAGCTGGCACTGGCTGGATCTCCGGACCCTGTGGCAGAGCGGCTACCGGAGAAAGGGCGGGCTGATATTGGCCGGCTTGGATAAAGCGAAGAGCGAAGAGTAAAGAGCGAAGAGGGTGCGCTGCACTGCCCCACCACCGTTGCAAGCAACGGTTCCCCTCCCCTACGGGGATGACAGGGACCTAGCCTTGTCGCCCCCGAAGGGGGAGAGGGCCATCGAAGATGGCGAGGGGGTTGGCTGTACATGATGCTAATCTATTTCGTTTTTTACAAAAGTTCATATAACTAGAAACAAAATCCACTAAAATCTAAAAAATATTTGCATTTTTGCGTTCCTCTGATATAATTCCTAGTAATATATTCCTAGTTTACTAGGAATTAGGGGAAAGGGGAAATGACTATGCGGAAAGAATTGCCTTATTTCAAAGTCGGATCCTCCTATGGAGGGAATCAGGACGGGTACGCGGACCCATGGATGAAACGGGCCGGCTGCGCCGCTACTACAGCTTGCGAACTGTCCATCTACCTTGCGAAATATTGCCATCTTTCCTGTCTGTGTCCCTTCAACCCCGCCAACCAGATCACCCAGAAAGAGTACAATGCTTTCGGCAAACAGATGAAACCCTATCTGCCGCCCTGCTACACCGGTGTGGATAAGCTGGAGACCTATCAGGCCGGCCTATGCCACTACCTGACGGACCATGGAGTAGCCATGGACGTGCTGCCCTGGGATGGCAAAAAGTCTGTGGACGATACGGCAAAAGTGGTGAAGCAGCAGATTGATAAGGGATTGCCCATTCCCTGCCTGGTGCTGAAACACCGTGCTCCCTCTATGAGCGGCTATGTCTGGCACTGGTTCATGCTGACGGGCTACGAATTTGAAGAACATTCCTATAAAGTAAAAGCTGTCACCTACGGGAAGTGGGATTGGCTGGATCTCCGGACCCTGTGGCAGACCGGCTACCGCAGAAAAGGCGGTCTCATGATTTTAAGCGCATAACGAAAAGCCGTTGAAAATGGTTGTTCATTTTCAACGGCTTTTCTTCTACTTATCGTCTGTCGGTCGTCAGCAGGCAAAGAAAAATCCTAGATTTTTCTTTGCCGTGCGTCCGTCCTTACAAAGTTATTCTTTCCCCTCTTTAAACCTCGTCATCATTTCCATGGTCAGGCTGCAGTGTTCTTTGTCATCGGGAACCTGGTCCCGGGTGATCCAGCGGGCGGCAGCCAGTTCGTTGTGATCCACGGTGATTTCGTCGGAACCGTCCACTTCGCAGTAAAAGCCCATGAGCAGGGAATTGGAGAAGCCCCAGGGCTGGCTCTTGTAGAACCGCAGGTTCTTGACCTTCAGGCCCACTTCTTCCATGACTTCCCGGTGCACCGTGTCCTCGATGGATTCTCCGGCTTCATTGAAGCCGGCAATCAGGGCAGCCTTGGAGTATTTATGATCCGGACTGGGAGCGTATTTGGAAATGAGAATCTTATCTCCGTTTAGCACAGCCACAATAACCGCAGGACAGATCCGTGGATAGATGGGCACGTGGCAATGAGGGCAGAACACCATCCGTTCCTTGTCGCTGTGCTCCATGGGCGCGCCACACTGGCCACAGAAGTGGTGGTTCGTATACCATTCGTTCAAAGTATTGCCTACGACACCGGCATAGGCCAGGTACCGGGGCTGAGCAGAGCGCAGCATGCGCACGGGTTTGTAGGAAAAGTCTCCGGCAGGGAACAAAGCTTTTTTCAGCAGGAAGAACTGCAGGCCGCCTAATTCAAACAGCCAGGTCACGTCGTTGTCCGTAACGTTGGGATAATCGGCCAGGGTAGGGTAGGCGATGCCGTCCGGCCCGGCTTTTATAAGCAGATTGTGATTGTCATAAGAGAGCAGCTGCGAAGTGCCATCCAGCGGCACCGGTTTATAGTCCACATGATAAGTGTATGGAGCAATATCCTGAATCATAGGGATCCTCCTTAAAAGTTGATGATACCATAGTAACGGATTAGCCAGGAGAATGCAAGAATTAAGTGAAAAGTGAAAAGTGAAAAGCGAAGAGCAAAGAGCGAAGAGGGCGCCCGGCGCATTCGTCCGTCATCCGTCGGCCCAGGAATGGTCGTCCGTCTGTCATAAAGAAAAAAGGGACAGTTTTGGCTGTCCCTTTTTCATACTAAGCTATTATTTCTTCAACGTTGCCAGCGCATCCTTCATTCTCTTCAGGCCTTCTACGATGTTTTCGTAGCTGTTGGCGAAGGACATGCGGATGTAATACTTGCCGTAGTCCCCGAACACGCTGCCAGGCACCATAGCGACCTTGGCCGTATCCAGCAGCCAGGGAGCCAATTCGTCGCCGGTCATGCCCGTATCCTTTACATTGATGAAGATGTAGAAGGAGCCATCGGGTTTCGTGCAGTGGATGTTGGGAATCTCATTAATGGCTTTTACGGCATAATCTCTGCGCCGTTCGTATTCCTTCACCATCTCGTTGACCTCGTCTTTTTCTTCCCTCAGGGCTACCACCCCGGCATCCTGTACGAAGGAAGAGGCACAGGTGGTCACATGCTGGTGGAGCTTGTTGATCTGTTTGATCAGGTCTTCATTACAGGCGGCATAGCCCAGGCGCCAGCCGGTCATGGAATAAGCCTTGGAGAACCCGTTCAGGGTGACGGTCCGTTCCTTCATGCCGGGCAGGGAGGCGATGCTGATGTGCTTGGCGTTGCCATAGATCAGCCGTTCGTACACTTCGTCGGCCAGCACGGTCAAGTCATGTTTCTTGGCGATATCGGCCAATTTTTCCAGGCTTTCTCTGCTCAGTACGCCACCCGTAGGGTTGCTGGGAGAAATGAAGACCAGAGCCTTCGTCTTGTCCGTAATCTTGCTTTCGATTTCGTCCAGATCCATCTGGAAATTGTTTTCTTCTTTCAGGGTATAGGTAACTGGTACGGCACCCAGGAATTTCGGTACGTTCAGGTAGTTCAGCCAGCCGGGATTGGGAACCAGGATTTCGTCCCCAGGATTCAGGAGGGCGGCCATAACATCGAATACGGCTTCGGACAGGCCGACGGTGACCACAATTTCTGTTGCTTTATAGGGCACGTTGTTCTGGGTCTGCAGCTTCCAGGCAATGGCTTCCCGCAGTTCCATGGTACCGAAGTTGGAGGTGTAGAAGACTTTACCCCGGTTCAGGCTGTCGATAGCTGCTTGCTTTACGTATTCAGGCGTATCGAAATCCGGACGGCCCAGTTCGAAGTGATAGACCGTTTCACCGGCTCGTTCCATAGCCAATGCTTTTTCGTTCACCTTGCGGATGCCGGAAGGAATCAGTTGATTCATACGGTCCGCCAGGATATCTTTCAGTTCTTTCATTTTGTTCCCCTCCTAAACTATAGGTACACATGCCAGATAATGAATAATTCTCTCTTGTTGGCTTTTATTGTACACCTTAATCCGAAGATTTGCCTATCCGAAAATATAGATAGGGTATAAGTGAAGTGATATAATTATAAGCGAAAAGCGAAAAGCGAAAAGCGAAAAGCGAAAAGCGAAAAGCGAAAAGCGAAGGAGAAAATCCATGTTAGAAAATAAACGCTACATCTACGCTGTCTATCAGGACAGAAGTTTTTCCAAGGCGGCGCGGCGGCTGCATATTTCCCAGCCCTGGCTCAGCGCCGTGGTTAAGAAAGAAGAACAGGAATTGAAGCTGACGCTGTTCAACCGGGATACGCATCCTCTGTCCCTGACGAATGCAGGTGTCTATTATATGGAACAGATTGAAAAACTCATAGAAATAGAAGATACCATGAAAGAGCATCTGGCCTCCTTCGTGCGCCAGGGCAAGCTGCGCATTGGCAGTTCCATGTTTTTCTGTACTTATGTGTTGCCACGGCTCATGGAGGAATTCAAGGAACGCCATCCTCAGTTGGCCTTGACGTTTACAGAAGGCACTACGGAGGAACTGATACCGCGGCTGCTGGCCCATCAATTAGATATCCTCCTGGAGGTTGAAAAGCCCAATGACCCCCTTGTTCAATCTGTAGAATGGGGAAAAGAAGAACTGGTGCTGGCGGTGCCCACAAAAAATCTTATGAACAAGGAATTTGCAGAGTACTGTTATACGTTCGATGAATATCTCCGGCGGGATCAGCCCGGCTGCGATAAGCCCAAGCTGCCGCTGTCCGCTGTTAAAGACCAGGCGTTCCTGATGCTCCAGCCCGGCAATGATTCCCATGATCGGGTCATCCGTATGTGTGCCAATGCCGGCTTCAAACCCAAAATTGCCATGAGCCTGACCCAGATGATGACGGCTTACTATCTGGTCTGTGAAGGGAAGGGGATCACATTCCTGCGCTCCACGGTACCGGAATACGTCATGCCCACGGATACCCTGCGGTTCTATCAGATTGATGATCCGGAAGCGGTGCGGTCCGTCTGGCTCAGCTACGGCAAAAATACGTATACACCTGTCCAGGAACAGCTCATCGCCTTTATGAAGAAGAAACGGGTTTGAGACCAAGGGTATAACTGATTACTGATAGCCTATTACTGTTTACGTCTTTTACGGAACCGAAAAATGATGGTATGCTAGGTCTGCAAGTTGATTTAAAGCATTTTCTAAAGGAGGAATTCCTATGAGACTTACGACGATTGCTATACAAGGGCGTGAAGTAGCCGCCATTGTTTGTGAAAAAGGCGTTCTGCCTATTTATGCGTTAAATGCTGCTCAGGGTACGGCATGGGAAGAAACCATGATGCCTCTGATCCAAAAACAACAGCTGGCAGGCCTGACGGACTGGTACAATGCGGGCGGTGCTGAAAAATGCGCAAAAATCCGGGGCTTCGTCCCTCAGGAACAAGTGGTGTACGCACCGCTGTACCGGAATCCCAAGAGAATCTTCGGTATTGGCCTGAACTATCGCGACCATGCAGGAGATATCGGCAGTGCACCTCCTTCCGGCTTCCCCGGCAGCTTCTTCAAACAAGCTGATACGTTGATTGGACCTAACGACTCCATCAAACTGCCGAAACTGAAAGAAGCACAGCGCACCACGGCAGAAGCTGAACTGGGCATTATCCTGGGCAAGGATTGCCGGGATGTGGAAGAGGAAGACTGGCAGAGCGTTATTGCCGGCTATACCACCATCCTGGATATGACGGAAGAATCCATCCTGAAGGGCAACGATTTCGTAAAGGGCAATCCCCGGTACCTGACCATCGTGAAAAACTTCCCCACGTTCTTCTCCTTTGGGCCCGAACTGGTGACTCCGGACGAAGTGCCCGATGTGCTGAAGCTGGAAATCCAGAGCGTCCATAACGGCGAAATCCACGCTAAGAACACCGTGGACCATATGATTCACCAACCGCCGAAACTGATCTCCCTGCACAGCAAGATCCAGGGCTGGTTTGCCGGCGATGTACTGTCCACTGGTACGCCTCGTGCTTTCGGCCTGGCAGACGGCGATATGGCCGAATGCCGGATCTTCGGACCGGACGGCTTCACCATGCGTCCGCTGCTGAACCCCGTTGTTGATTTGAAGAAACACCCGGAAGCTGAATAAGGAGAAACTACTTATGGATTTAGGTTTGAAAGATAAAGTCGTGTTGTGCCCTGCTTCTGCTAAAGGCTTGGGCAAGGGCATCGCTATGGAACTGGCTCGGGAAGGGGCAAAGGTCATGATTTCCGGCCATAGCGATGCAAATCTCCAAAAAACCCAGGACGAAATAGAAGCTGCCACGGGCAATCGTCCCTCTGTCTATGTGTGTGATATTACCTCTCCGGAACAGATTCAGGCTATGGTGGATTACACTGTCAGCACCCTGGGGGATATCTGGGGCCTGTCCAATATGTGTCCGGGGCCGAAACCGGGGCCTTTTATGAACTTCACGGACGAAGATTGGGAACGGGCATTCCATACCTGCCTGTTGTCCTATATCCGGACAATCCGCGCCGTCCTGCCTTCCATGAAGCGGCTGGGCGGAGGTCGGATTATCAACAGTACCTCTTCTTCTGTAAAAGATACCCTTGATAATCTGATTCTGTCCAATACTATGCGCATGGGCGTACTGGGTATGACAAAGACTTTGTGTCGGGAAGTGGGGCCGGACAATATCCTGGTGAACGTGATCGGCCCGGGCCGCATTGGTACGGATCGGATCCTGCGGCTCAATGCTGTGCGGGCAGAAAAATCTGGCTGCTCTGTGGAAGAGTACGAAAAAGCCGATTTGAAAAACTTCCCTCTGGGCCGTTATGGCACTATAGAGGAATATGGCCGCGTAGGTGCTTTCCTGCTCAGTGCTGCCAATACATACGTGTCCGGGCAGAATATCCTAGTAGATGGTGGTATGACGAGAGCGTACTAAGAGAACAGCGAAGAGCGAATAGTAAAGAGCGAAGAGGCGGGCGCTGCCCGTCTCTTTACTATAAAATCAAAAGGATGTGGAATCTAAATTTTCCACATCCTTTTTTCATGTCCCGCAGAGCGGCACTTTTCGCTCTTTACTTTTCGCTATGTTTTTATCCCCAGATCTTCACTCTCTCATCTACTGGCAGCTTTTCTTTCGGTGCGGGAGTTTCCGTAGGATTGCCGAAGGGCATCTGGGCAACGAGAGTCCAGGATTCAGGGATTTGGAAGTATTTCTTGACTTCGTCATCAATCAGGGGATTGTAGTGTTGGATATTGGCACCCAGGCCCAGGTTTTCCAGTTCTGTCCAGATGGCGAACTGCAGCATGCCGTTGGCCTGGCTGGCCCAGATAGGGAAGTTGGGTGCATAGGATGGGAATTGTTCCTGCAGGGCTTTTACGGTGTCCGTATTTTCAAAGTACAGCACCGTACCGTAGGCGGCTTTGAACCCATTGATCTTTGCTTCCGTAGGCGCAAATTTTTCAGCAGGGACTTTCTTCCGCAGGGCATCCATAGTGATGTCCCAGATCTTGTCGTGATGATCACCAAAGGCGACGACCACGCGGCCGGACTGCATATTGAAAGCAGAGGGCACTTCTTTTACCAGCCGCTGGATAGCAGCGATGATTTCGCTGGGCAGCAGGGTGATGTCCTTGTTCAGCCCATAGATAGAACGACGATGAGCAACAGCTTCCCGGAATGTACGCATAACAGAATCCTCCTCATGTATTTTTAAGTAATAATTATTATTATCTATTTAATTATATTATACATGAATAATAGGAAATTGCAAGTAGTAACTTGGCAACGACGGCCGCACGGCAAAGAAACATAGTGAAGCTTTCTTTGCCTGACGACGACCGACAGACGATAAAGGAACCATACTTACGCATGGAATATGTTCAAACCGGCGTAAAGACGGTTTGGTCCTTTTTCGTCCGTCGTATGTCGTATGTCATCCGTCTTTAACTTCATTTGCCAAAACTCGTTTCATTCGGTACAATGGAAGGAATAGATGAACGAAAGGGGAATAGCCATGCTTCTTCTTTGGAATATGTTTGAAATGGTGGGGACCATTGCTTTTGCAATCTCCGGAGCGGTCGTGGGTATCCGGCGGAATATGGACGTGTTCGGCATCGTGGTATTGTCCATCCTGACGGCTGTCGGTGGTGGCATGATCCGGGATGTGCTGGCCGGCTACACGCCTCCGGCAGCTTTGGAAAATCCTGGCAATCTGCTGCTATCCATCCTGACGGCTATGGGACTGTCCCTTTACTTTGCTTTGTTCGGCATGCGGGGCCGGAAAAAGCGCATCATGATTTACTGCTATGCCTTGGCCGATATGATTGGCCTGGCTTCCTTTACGGTGACGGGAACCCTTACCGGGCTTTCCCAGGGGGAACCTCATTCCTTCCTGTATCCTCTTATGCTGGGCATGCTGACGGCGGTAGGCGGCGGCATCCTGCGGGATCTGATGGCCCAGCGGGTGCCGGTAGTGCTGGTAGCTGATGTGTACGCCACGGCATCCCTGGCTGGCAGCCTGCTCATGTGCCTGTGCTGGCATTATATCAGCCGGGAACTGGCTCCCTGGATCTGCGTCATGTGCGTTGTGGCTCTGCGGATCATGGCCATCAAATTCAAATGGCGCCTGCTGCATCCCAGGGAACGGAAATGGAGAAGAGAAGTAGTAACAGAAGACGACCGTACGGAAGAACATTAAATTTCTGGAAACTGACGGACGACTTACGACAGACGACTTACGACAGAGGAACGAACCGTTCCGGTTCGAATATATTCCACGCTTAGTGGTTCCTCTATCGTCCGTCGGTCGTCAAAAAATCAGGCTGTGGAATTCCACAGCCTGATTTTTTATCTCATATTGATAAACTGTACGTCGATGCCGAAATCCTGGCCGCGAACCAGTTGGATGACGGCCTGCAGGTCGTCTTTCTTGGGACCGGAGACCCGGACTTGGTTGTCCTGCTGCTGGGTCGTGACCTTGATTTTAGATGCCTTGATAGCGGCAATGATCTTTTTGGCCGTTTCTTTGTCGATGCCTTGTTTCAGCTTTACGCTCTGGCGCACAGTACCTTTGGCAGCATCCTCAATCCTGCCCGGTTCTAGAGCCCGCAGGGACAGACCCCGTTTGGCCATACGTTGCCGCAGGATGTCCAGGATGGCTCCCAGTTTATATTCGTCTTCTGCGGCTAATTTCAGTTCGTCGTCGCTGAGCTCTATGCTGGCGTTGGATCCCCGGAAATCATACCGTTGGGAGATTTCTTTCCGGGTCTGGTTCAGTGCGTTGTCCAGTTCCTGCATATCCAGTTGGGATACGATGTCGAATGAGCTGTTCTTTGCCATAAGTTCCTCCTTGTTATGAACGTTTCTTCTTGGGTGGTGTGGGGACGTGGTTGACACGGATATCCACTTCGAACATCCGGTTCCAGGGGAATTCTACAGTATAGCCCGTACCCCGCAGGGACGGTTCATCCGCTACATACTGGTGGAACAGACGATTTGTAGCTCCCAGGATCCTGTTGTAATACTTGCCTAAATCATACTTCAGCTTGAAATCGTGCTGGTCAATGCCCAGGGAAATGCGGTAGCGGATATTGGCCTGATACATCCAGTCATCCAGCAGCCGAACCCGCAACAGTCGGTCAATATCGGACTGTTTCATAAGCTTGCCTAACGTACCTTGGGCGATAGCGTAGCCAATACTGTTATCCGCCGTGTTCCAGCCGTTATAGGCACGCAAGCCACCAATGGCCTTTGCGTTGGTCAGGGCCAGCATGAAGCCATTGTCCGCCCCGTTGGCAAAGGAGATGTCCGCTACAGAGACGGGCTTCAAGGTCTCATAGTTGGCAATCTGCCGGGCAAAATCTTTATTAGCCTGGCTGCTGTAGGGAGCGTTGTCGTTGTCCGTGGAGTCCAGGCCTACGCCGTTTTCAGGAGTATTCACGGCCAGCACAAAGTCTGCTTTTTTCAACTGGGTGGTTTCTATGCCACCACTGGCGATAATCTGGTTTTTCACGGACTGGCCTGCCGTTTCATCGGAGTAGGGAGGGATGGTTTCTTCTCCTACGCCGGGTGCAAAGGTGGTATAGATTTTCGGCTTCTCACCGCGGATTTCGTTGATAGCTCTGGTGACCAGCAGCAAACCGACCTGGTCCACGCCGGGCAGGATCTGGAATTTCGTCTTGGGCATGCCGCCGCCTACAAACTGCAGGTGCCGGGCTTCCATATGGGTCTGGGACAGGGGGGCGTCATCATCCTTGCCCAGGGCGAAGAAGTGGAATACTCCGTTCTGACACAGCCGGATGAGCCGTTTGTTCGTCTGGAAATTCATAAGCCGCCGGTTTCGCCAGTCCCGCATCACAGAATCGGGAATCTGGGACAACAGCCGCCGCTGTTCTACCACTTCCTGGTAGGTCAGGGCATCCGTATCTTCTTTATCATGAAGCTGGCTCAGCCGGAAGATGATGGGGCCGTATTCCTGATAGTAACCGGGCTCTACCTTGCCGATGCTCTGTCGGGGCGTCCGCATGATGGTACTGAAACCGTAGATTTTCAAACCGGGATTGTCTTTCTTTAATTTTTCCAGCCGCTGGACTTTGGCTTTCAGGTTTTTTTCCAGATAGTGGTGCTTCCGGGATTCTACCAGGCCGCCGTAGTTCAGGCTGTCCGTGGAGATGATAGCAGCCTCAGCGTGAGGAGCGTGCTCTTCCAGCCAGGACCACAGTTTATCGTTATTGGCCGGATCCTTGTGGTTCGCCAGGATTTTTTCCGGAGGCGTAATCAGGGGATACCCTGCAGCTTTGGCCGTGTCCGTTGTATACTCCAGGCATACAGGCCTGTTGTCCATAGGGATATAGAGTATTTTAGGTGCTGCTGCAGCAGGCTTGGCAAGCCAGGCCAAGGCCACCAGGCAGCCTGCCAGGATAGTCTTTACAGGAAATTTCATGGAACGGTCCTCCTTTGGTTATACCTAAATATTATACACTATTCCAAGCCCGGAATGAAAGTGTGTTCGGTGAGATTTCACAAGTGTGATATAATGAAAGCTAATATAGTTGCTAGTTGCTAGGGATTAGGGGCTAGTGTCAAATCCTTAATCCCTAACCCCAAATCGCTAACCCCAAATCCCTAACCCCTAAATCCAAGGAGGTCCAACCCCATGAACTTCAAAATCCACGCTCCTTTTGCTCCGGCAGGAGATCAGCCGGAAGCCATAGAAGCCCTGGCAGAGGGCGTCAATGAGGGCCTTCATACCCAGGTATTGCTGGGTGCTACCGGTACGGGCAAGACGTACACCATTGCCCAGGTCATCCAGAAGGTTCAGAAGCCCACGCTGGTCATTGCCCACAACAAAACCCTGGCAGCCCAGCTGTGCAGCGAATTCAAGGAATTCTTCCCGGAAAATGCCGTGGAATATTTTGTGTCCTACTACGACTACTACCAGCCGGAAGCGTATATCCCGGCTACGGATACGTATATAGAGAAAGATTCGTCCATCAATGACGAAATCGATAAGCTGCGCCACTCGGCTACCAGCGCCCTGTTCGAACGACGGGACGTTATCGTGGTGGCCTCTGTGTCCTGCATCTATGGTCTGGGGGCCCCTAAGGATTATTATGACAGCGTACTGTCCCTGCGTCTGGGTCAGACTGTGGACCGGGATGCCATCCTGGAAAAGCTGGTGAAGATCCGCTACAGCCGCAATGACCTGGTGCTGGAGCGTGGCTCCTTCCGGGTTCGGGGGGACGTCATCGAAGTAGTTCCCTCCAGCTATGGGGAAAAAGGCATCCGCATAGAGCTGTTCGGAGACGAAGTGGACAGCATTATGGAAATCGATAATCTCACAGGCCAGGTGCTGGACAAGCGGAATCACGTGGCCATTTTCCCGGCCAGCCATTATGTGACCAGTGACGAAAATTTGGAACGGGCCCGGCGGGATATCCGGGCAGAGCTGAAAGACCGGCTGAAGGTGCTGAAAGGCGAAGGCAAGCTGCTGGAAGCAGAGCGCCTGGAACAGCGGACGAATTACGATCTGGAAATGATGCAGGAACTGGGCTATTGCAGCGGGATCGAAAACTATTCCCGCCATCTGACCGGCCGCAAGCCTGGGGAACCGCCCTTTACCCTGGTGAATTATTTCCCGAAAGATTTCCTGTGCGTCATCGATGAAAGCCACGTAACCCTGCCCCAGCTGCGGGCCATGTTTGCGGGAGACCGGTCCCGGAAGGAACAACTGGTGAAATACGGCTTCCGGCTGCCGTCGGCAGTGGATAACCGGCCTTTGACCTTTGACGAATTCCAGAAGCAGCGGAACCAGATTATCTACGTGTCTGCCACTCCGGGACCCTATGAAATGGAGACCCAGGAGCAGGTAGTGGAACAGATCATCCGTCCCACAGGCCTCTTGGATCCCCAGATTGAAGTGCGTCCCATTACGGGGCAGATCGACGACCTGATGGGCGAAATCCACAAGGTGACGGCTCAGCACGAACGGGTGCTGGTGACGACCCTGACGAAGAAGATGGCCGAAGACCTGACGGAGTATCTGACCACGGCAGGCATCCGGGTCCGCTACCTCCACTCGGACATTGCTACCATAGAGCGGGCGGAGATTATCCATGACCTGCGGGCTGGCAAGTTCGACGTGCTGGTAGGCATCAACCTACTGCGGGAAGGGCTGGACATGCCGGAGGTGTCTCTTGTAGCCATTTTGGATGCGGATAAGGAAGGTTTCCTGCGCAGCGATACGGCCATGATCCAGACTATCGGCCGGGCGGCCCGGAATGCCCACGGACGGGTCATCATGTACGCAGATACTATTACGGGCTCCATGGAGCGGGCCATCAGCGAGACGAATCGCCGGCGCAAGAAGCAGCAGGCCTACAATACGGCCCATGGCATCGTACCCAAGACCATCCAGAAGAAGGTCGTAGACCTGATTAAGCTGACGAAAGTAGCGGAGGAGGACGAAACCGGCAAGGTCTATACTACAAAATCTGCCAAGAAGTTGTCCGAAAAGACCCTGCAGAAACAGATCAAGGAGCTGGAAAAACGCATGAAGGAGGCGGCTAAACAGCTGGACTTCGAGCTGGCTGCCGAATACCGGGATCAGCTGATTTTGCTAAAAGGAGAACAAAGTAAACGTCATGAACGATGAATATATTGAAATCCAGGGTGCCCGACAGCACAACCTGAAGAACATCTCCCTGAAGATTCCCCGGAACAAGCTGGTGGTCATTACCGGCCTGTCCGGCAGCGGTAAATCTTCCCTGGCCTTTGATACGTTATACGCAGAGGGCCAGCGGCGCTACGTGGAATCCCTGTCTGCCTACGCCCGGCAGTTCCTGGGCCAGATGGACAAACCGGATGTGGACTATATAGGAGGCCTGAGCCCTGCTATTTCCATAGACCAGAAAACCACCAGCCGGAATCCCCGGTCCACCGTAGGGACGGTCACAGAGATTTACGACTACCTGCGGTTATTATTTGCCCGCATCGGCATCCCTCATTGCCCGAATTGTGGTAAAGTTATCGAACGCCAATCTCCTCAACAGATTGCCGATAAAGTCCTGGAACTGCCCGAAGGCACAAAGTTCATGATCCTTGCTCCCGTCGTATGGGGCCGCAAGGGCGAGCACAAAAACGTGCTGGAAACCGTCCGCCGGGCCGGCTACGTGAGGGTGAAGGTGGACGACCATATCTTTACCCTGGACGAAGAAATCAAACTGGATAAGAAGAAAAAACACTATATTTCCGTCGTGGTGGACCGTCTGGTGGCTCGTCCTACTTTGGGCAGCCGGTTGACGGACTCCTTGGAAACGGCTCTGAAACTGGGTGATGGTGTAGTAGCCATCGAACAGATCGGCGGCCCTACAGAGGTGTACAGCGAGAAATTCGCCTGTCCGGATTGCGGCATCAGCCTGCCGGAAATCGAGCCTCGGCTGTTTTCTTTCAACGCACCCTACGGAGCCTGTCCGGACTGCATGGGCCTGGGCCAGCATATGGAATTCGACCCGGATCTCATTATCCCGGACAAGACGAAACCCTTTGACCAAGGGGGCATTGCCTCCGTCAGCTCCAATGTGAAAAGCTATTTTCTGTGCCAGCTGGCCTCCGTGCTGAAAACCAGAGGCTTTACGCTGAAAAACTGCTGGCAGGATCTGCCCAAGACCTTCCAGAACCAGCTGCTGGAAGGCATTCCCGATGAAATCTTCACCTTCTCCTATACGAATATGATGGGGGAGACCAACGACCATCACACGCCTTTTGAAGGCATCATCCCCCTTATGCAGAGACGGCTGAAGGAAGCCATGAGCGAAAGCCAGCGGCTGGACTACGAATCCTTCATGACGGCTATAGAATGCCAGACCTGTCATGGCGCACGGCTGCGGCCGGAGGTACTGGGTATTACGGTATGCGGCAAGAATATCCAGCAGGTCTGTGCCCTGCCCGTCCGGGAATGCCTGGAATTCTTCAATACCCTGAACCTGACGGACCGGGAGAATTTCATTGCCAAGGAAATCCTGAAGGAAATCCGTGCCCGGCTAAACTTCCTGAACAATGTGGGCCTGGATTACCTGACCCTGGACCGGGCGGCGGCCACGTTGTCCGGGGGCGAGGCTCAGCGCATCCGGCTGGCCACCCAGATCGGTTCCGGCCTCGTAGGCGTGCTGTACATTTTGGATGAACCCAGCATCGGCCTGCATCAGCGGGATAACGACAAGCTGCTGGAAACTCTGAAGAACCTGCGGGATATGGGGAATACGCTGTTGGTGGTGGAACACGACGAAGATACCATGCGGGCAGCGGACCAGATTATCGACATCGGTCCCGGCGCCGGGGAACACGGAGGCTATGTAGTGGCTCAGGGCACAGCGGAAGAAATTTCCCAAGTGCCGGAATCCGTTACAGGCCAATATCTCAGCGGCCGAAAGAAAATCCCTGTGCCGGCAGAACGGCGAAAGGGCAGCGGCAAATTCATCACCATCAAAGGCGCCAAAGCCAACAATCTGAAGAATATCGATGTGGCTATCCCTCTGGGAACCCTTACCGTGGTTACCGGTGTCAGCGGCAGTGGCAAGAGCACTCTGATTAATGATATTTTATACAGAGCTTTGGCAAAAAAACTCATGGGTTCCAGAGAACGGCCGGCGGCTCACGACAAAATCCTGGGCATCCAGAATATCGATAAGGTTATCAACATCGATCAGAGCCCTATTGGTCGGACGCCCCGGTCCAATCCTGCTACGTATACGGGAACCTTTGATCTCATCCGGACCTTATTCAGCACCACCAACGATGCGAAGATGCGGGGCTACAAGCCCGGCCGCTTCAGCTTCAACGTAAAAGGCGGCCGCTGCGAGGCCTGCCATGGGGATGGCCTGCTGAAAATCGAGATGAACTTCCTGCCAGATGTGTACGTGCCCTGCGAAGTGTGCCGGGGTACCCGTTATAACCGGGAAACGCTGGAAGTCCATTATAAAGGCAAGAATATTGCGGAAGTGCTGGCCATGACCGTGTCGGAGGCCTGTGAGTATTTCAGCAACCAGCAGCGGATTCTGCGGAAGCTCCAGGTGCTGGAAGACGTGGGCCTGGGCTATATCCATCTGGGCCAGGCCGCTACCACCCTGTCCGGTGGCGAAGCCCAGAGGGTGAAGCTGGCTACGGAACTGGCTAAGGTGAACACGGGCCGGACGTTATATATTTTGGATGAACCTACCACGGGCCTGCATATGGCCGATGTGCACAAACTGCTGGAAGTGCTGCAGCGCCTGGTGGATACGGGCAGCACGGTGGTAGTCATCGAACACAATTTAGACGTGATCAAGAGTGCGGATTACCTGATCGACCTGGGCCCTGAAGGAGGCGACCGGGGAGGTACCGTCGTGGCCACGGGTACGCCGGAGCAGGTATCCTCCGTGCCTGAGTCCTATACGGGCCAGTATGTGAAGAGGGTCCTGTCATGAACGATAAAATCCGGGAAACCCTGGCGGTTTTGCCCAACGCGCCGGGTGTGTACATCATGCACGACGCCACAGGCCGGGTTATCTATGTGGGCAAGGCCATTATCCTGAAGAACCGGGTCCGCAGCTATTTCCGGCCTGCCAGCCAGGCTTCTCCCAAGGTCCGGGCTATCAACGCCCACGTGGATTCCATAGAGACCATCGTGACGGCCAGCGAAATGGAAGCCCTGGTGCTGGAATGCAACCTGATCAAAAAATATCGTCCCCGGTACAATATCGACCTGAAGGACGATAAGACCTATCCGTACCTGAAGATTACCCTGGGAGAAGCTTATCCTAGAATGGTACTGACCCGGCGGGTTCTGCAGGACGGAGCGAAATATTATGGCCCGTTTCCGGATGCCGGGGCCTTGCGGGACACTATGAAGCTGATCTGGAGCATGTTCCCCCTGCGCCACTGCCGGAATATGGACGCAAAACGGCCCTGCCTCCAGTACCATCTTCACCGCTGTCTGGCTCCCTGTACGGGAAAAGTGCCCATCAGCGAGTACAGCCAGCTGGTGGAATCTGTCATCATGCTCATGGATGGCAAAGTGACCCAGTTGGAAAAACAGCTGAAGGATAAAATGTACGAAGCCTCAGACAAAATGGAGTTCGAGGCAGCGGCCCGCTATCGGGACTCCCTGCTGAATCTCCAGCGGCTGGGTGAAAAACAGAAAGCCACTACGGAAAGCGGGGACCGGGACGTGTTAGGCCTGGCCATGGACGATACGGGCGTGTGCCTGCAGGTGTTCTTTATCCGGGGTGGTAAAATCCTGGGTCGGGATAGCTTCTTCCTGGACCAGGAAATCGGGGAGCCGGCAGGAGATGTCTTGGAAGACTTCCTGAAGCAGTATTACAATGCCAACCATCAGCCTCCCAGAGAGATCCTGGTAAGCCAGGCCCTCAGCGACAGCAGCCGGACGCTGCTGAGCCAGTATCTCAGTACGCTGGGAGAAAAGACCGTGGCCCTGCTCGTGCCTCAGAGAGGGCTGAAGCATGATCTGGTAGTCATGGCCGAAAACAATGCCCGGAAGAATCTGGTAGAGCGCCTACGCCGGGGCCAGGCAGGGGGCGTCACGGACGAAGATGCAGCAGAGCAGCTGCAGCAGGCTCTGGGCCTGACGGAACCCCTGGCCCGTATGGATTGTTTCGATATCTCCCATAACCAGGGCCGGGAAACAGTGGCATCCATGGTGGTCTTCCGCTATGGCAGCCCCAGCAAGAAGGATTACCGGCGCTATAAATTGCGGACTACGGAAGGTAAACCGGACGACTTCAAGTCCATGCAGGAAGTAGTGTACCGGCGGTACAAGGACTTAGAAGATCTGCCCAGTCTCATTATCATCGATGGGGGCAAGGGCCAGCTCAGTTCGGCCTGCGAGGTCATCCGGGGTCTGGGCATTGACGATGTGCCCGTCATCGGTCTGGCTAAAAGGGAAGAAGAAATCTTCAAAGAAGGAGCCCATACCAGTATTCTGCTGGATAAGACCAGTCCTGCTTTGCATGTCATCCAGCACATCCGGGACGAGGCTCACCGATTCGCCATTACCTATCATCGGAAACGGCTGGGGAAAAGGAACCTGGTGTCGGTGCTGGACAATCTGGAAGGCATGGGACCCAAGCGCCGGGCCGCCCTGTGGAAACGCTTCGGTTCCCTGGACGCCATGAAGCAGGCCAGCTTGGAGGACCTTTTGGCTGTGGACGGTATGAACCGTCCGGTAGCAGAGAGGGTGTATAATTTCCTGCAAGGGAATCTTGTGGAAAAGACGGATATGGTAAAGAACTAAGACACCCCCACCACCGGCTACGCCGGTCCCCCGCCCTCGCTAAAACGAGGGCGGACTATATCAATAATCTTTCTTAAAATTGTCTAAAATGGTTGCACGGACTTGGTGAACTTTGGTATAATCACAGGGAAGTAAAAAAATTTTGAGGGGGATATGCTAATGAAAAAATATGTTTGCGAAGTTTGCGGGTATGTGTATGATGAAGCTGCAGGGGATCCTGAACATAACATTGCCCCTGGCACGAAGTTTGAAGATCTGCCGGAAGATTGGGTTTGCCCGATCTGCGGTGTAGGCAAAGATCAATTTGCTGCTGAATAATCTGGTGTGATAAAGGAGGCTGTGAACATCATTCACAGCCCTCTTTTTTTATATAAGGGAGATACACAATGACCATTCGTATGATCGCTATGGACTTGGACGGTACGCTGCTGGACAAAGAGAAAAACATTGCACAAAAGGATAAGGAAGCCGTAAAAAGGGTCATTGCGGCCGGTTACTATGTGACTTTGGCTACAGGCCGTATGTACCGGTCCGCCCTGCCTTACGCTCAGGAACTGGGCATTACCCACCCCCTGGTGGTCTACAACGGAGCTTTGCTAAGGGATCCTGCTACAGGCAAAGACCTGGGCAGCTGGCCTGTGCCTCTGGACGTAGCCCAGCCTTTGCTGGACGACTGTCTGAACCGGGGCATCTACATCCAGGCCTACATCGACGATACCTTGTGGACTAAGAAGGATTGTGAACAGGTACGTTATTATTCTCATTTTGCCCGTGTGCCCTATGAAGTGAAGGGAGAGGCCATCCATCATTTACCTTCAGCCCCTCATAAACTGCTGGCTATGACGGAGGAGACCAGCCGTTTAGGGGAAGAATTAATGAAAAAATATGCAGGACAGATCCGGATTGTCAGTTCCTCCAAGGGCTTCTTGGAAATCACGGCCCCGGCTACAAACAAATGGCATGCTTTGCAGGCTCTGGCTGCCAAAGAAGGCTTCAAAGAGGAAGAAATCCTGTGCATGGGGGACAGCGGCAATGACCTGGATATGGTGGCCAATGCCGGAATCGGCGTAGCCATGGGCAATGCCACTGACGACGTCATCAAAGCCGCCAAAGTTGTTACCGCCAGCAATGAACAGAACGGCGTAGCCATGATGCTGGATGCCATCCTGACGAAACAGGTGGAAGTGCCGGAAGTATAGAGGTATAATAAAGAGTAAACTATTTGACAGGGGTGAGAGGCAGATGGCTAGAACCTTATTGATTACGGGGATGTCCGGTGCGGGGAAGACGCAGGTCATGCGTACACTGGAAGACCTGGGTTATTTCTGCGTAGACAACCTTCCCCCCACATTCATACCTAAATTCATAGAACTGTGCCTGCAGAACAAAAATGATTCTGCCCAACTGGCTCTGGCCGTAGATATTCGGGGTGGCAAGTTCTTTACGACCTTTAACGAAGTGCTGGACCAGCTGACGAAATCCGGTGTCCATTATGAATTGATTTTCCTGGATGCGGACGACAGCACCCTGGTCCGCCGCTACAAGGAAACCCGCCGGCGCCACCCGCTGGCCGGCCATCAGGGCCTCAGTGCGGATATTGCCAGGGAACGGGAAATCCTCAGCACAATCCGGAATCGGTCTACGAAGATTATCGACACATCTAAAACCACTACGAAGCAGCTGCGTCAGAAAATCGTGCAGCTCTTTGGTAAGGGCGGTGAACTGCCTCCTATGAACATCGTAGTGCAGTCCTTCGGCTTCAAGTACGGCCTG
The DNA here is from genome assembly GCA_900314165.1 of uncultured Acidaminococcus sp. The sequence continues at coordinate 5,496 of OMUE01000052.1, read as the reverse complement.
CCTATGGATTGTGATATGGTATTCGACGTGCGCTTCCTGCCAAATCCGTTCTATCTGCCGGAGCTGAAGAATCTGTGTGGCAACGACCAGCCCGTTATTGATTTCCTGGAAGAAAAACCGGTTACCGGAGAATTCTTGGACAAACTGTTCGCCCTGATCCGCTTTCTGCTGCCCCAGTATACTAACGAGGGCAAAAGCCAGCTTATGATCGGCATCGGCTGTACCGGCGGCCATCACCGGTCCGTGTTTGTGGCCAATAAGCTGGGAGAATGTATAGAGTCCTGTGGCTATACTGCCCAGGTGATTCATAGAGACCTGACAAAGAAATAGGAGAATGCGTATGAAATGGGTTAAGTGGTTATACCCTGGCCTGAACCTGAAACGGTGGCTGTTCCTGTTCGCCGTAGGGGTTATCATGGCCTGCGTAGGGGTTACCTTAATCTTCAACTATCAGTTTGTAGGCCTTATAGAGGCATTGGTATTTACGTTCATCAACTACGTGGGTGGAGAATATTATCGGTCCACCATTACAGGCCTGGGCATCTTCAACGTGATCTTTGGCATCCTGTTTATGTTCTATGGGGCTGCCAGAGTGATCCGGACCATTATCCGGGCTGTTATGCCTGGGGAAAAAGAATCCCTGCGGGAATTGATCTTTACCCGGCAGAAGCTGGACAAAGGCCCTGCCGTGGTAGTCATCGGCGGCGGTACCGGTTTGTCCGTGCTGCTGCGCGGCATCAAACTCATTACAAATAACTGTACGGCTGTTGTGACTACTGCGGACGACGGGGGTTCTTCCGGTCGGCTGCGGCGGGAAATGGGCATCATCCCTCCCGGGGATATGCGCAACTGCCTGGTTGCTTTGGCCGATACGGAACCTTTGATGGAAAAAGTTATGCAGTACCGCTTCCACGAAAGCAGCCTTAGCGGTCATAACCTGGGGAATCTGTTCATTGCGGCTATGAGCGATGTGGAAGACGGCAATATGGAAGAAGGTATTGCCGCTACGTGCGAAATCCTGAAGGTACGGGGCCATGTGTGGCCTAATACGACAGAAAATATTCAGCTGAAAGCCCTGATGGACGATGGCAGCACAGTAGTAGGGGAATCGGCTATTACGGCTTCTCCTCACAAGATTGTGAAGCTCATGACGGAACCAGAAAATCCAAAGGCTTCCAAGAGAGCTGTGGATGCCATTATGAACGCGGACGCCATCATCCTGGGTCCCGGAAGCCTGTACACCAGTGTTTTGGCCAGCCTTATTGTACCGGGTATCCGTGAAGCTGTGGTGCGCTCTAAAGCTGTGAAAATCTATGTGTGCAACGTCATGACCCAGCCGGGGGAAACAGATGGTTATGGGGCTTATGAGCACGTGCAGGCTCTGATCCGTCACATGGGGGCCCAGTGCCTGGACTATGTAATCGTTAACGAGCAGAAGGCGTCTCCGGAAAGCCTGGCCAAATACAAGGCCCAGGGCTCTGAACCTGTAACGCCCGATGTTGAAAAAATTGAGAAACTTGGCATAGATGCAGTGCCGGCCAAGCTGTTGAACGACAGCGACCTGGTTCGGCATAATCCTCAAAAACTGGCAAAGGCCATCATCGCCCTGATTTACCGGCTGCGTCTGTTTGGCCGGGGCATCCAGTTCTTCGACTACTTCCTGGCCCGGCAGACCATGCAGGAGCTGCGGAAGAACAGCCGGGAGAAGGAGTCCTGAGCCATGTCCTTTGCCAATGATGTGAAAAATGAAATGTGCCGCCTGGAGGATAAGGACCATGGCAGTGAAATGGCCGAACTATTCGGCATGCTGCGCATCAGTGGCTCCGTGTCCCTGGCCGGCCGCAAGGTAGGGCTGCACTTTATTACAGAAAACGCAGCTCTGGCCCGGCGCATGCTGCGGCTGCTGAAAAACAACTTCCCCGTCCAGACGGAGGTCATCGTGACCCGAAGCCGGCGGTTGAAGAAGAACAACCGATACCAGGTCCAGGTCATTCCTTCTGATGAAGCCCGCAACGCTTTGAGCCGTTTAAGGCTGCTGTCTCCTTTGGATGAGGCGGGACAGGCTCTTTTGAAGAAAGACGAACGGAAAAAAGCGTTCCTGAGAGGTGTTTTCCTGGCCGGTGGTTCTGTGAATAAGCCTATCAGCGATTACCACCTGGAGCTCATCAGCGATAACCTGGACATGGCTCAGTTCATTCAGAAAACCATGAAGAGCTTCAGCCTTCCGGCCCGCATTGTGGACCGGAAGAATTCCTATATCGTGTACCTGAAAGAGGGAAATGCCATTGCCTCGTTCCTGTCTTTAATCGGCGCCCATAATTCTTATCTGGAATTTGAAAACGTGCGGGTACTGAAAGATATGAGAAATCAGGTGAACCGTGTGGTCAATTGTGAGACGGCTAACCTGAATAAGACCGTCCAGGCCGCTGTACGGCAGATCAAAGCCATAGAGGTCATAGAGAATACCGTAGGGCTGTCCACCCTGCCGGAAACCCTGCAGGAAGCGGCCCGGCTGCGGAGGGAACATCAGGACCTGTCAGTGGGGGAACTGGCGGCCCTGACGGAAGATAATGTTGGTAAATCCGGATTTAACCACCGGTTGAAAAAAATAGAGAGCATTGCAGAAAAATTGAAGGATGGGGAGAAATGAAAGTTTTAAAGGTTTTGTTGGGAATCATCGTCGTTCTTGGTCTTTGTGTGGTAGGTGCTTACGAGTATGTAAAACGGGATTTTCCGAAGTTCTGTGAAAATACGGTGCCGATTTTTGCATACCACAGAGTTGAGCCGGGTCATAGCGACCCCTATACCATGCCGCCCAAAGATTTTGAAGAACAGATGAAGTACCTGAAGGAAGAACTGGGCTACAAGACTATTACATTGGCTGAATATGTGAAGGGCCGCAAGGAAGGCCGTGAGTTCCACAAGGAATGCGTCCTGATCTTTGACGATGGTTATCTGGATAACCTGACCTACGCAGCGCCGATCCTGAAGAAATACGGCTATGTGGGCAATATGTATATGGCCATTAAGTATGAAGGCTGGCCGGGCTACCTGGATTGGCATCAGCAGCATGAACTGCTGAAATACGGCTGGGCTCTGGGCTCCCACACCATGAATCACGAACCTCTGGAAACGAAGACTCCGGAACAGGTGGAATTCGAACTGACGAAATCCATGGAACATATGCGGGGCATCTATAATCCTCCCGAAGGGCTTACGTTCTCTTATCCCAACGGGTCCAGCAGCAAGGCTATTGCGGAACAGGTCCGCAAGGCCGGCTATATTGCAGGCGTGGATGGCAAAGTGGGCGTCAACGGTCCGGACCAGGATCTTATGCTGCTGCGCCGGGTCAACGTATTCCAGAACAACCCGGAAAATATCGGCTGCTTCCAGTATGACCTGAAACGGGCCCAGGTGCTGAGCTACATCGACCGTACGGGCCTGGATTCTGACAAGGTCCTGAAGCTGTATTATAAATTGATCGTTATGATCAAGGGAGAACCTAAGGAAGAGGAAGAATAATTCGGGAAATGTCTGTAAATTTTTCCACAATACTTGCTTTATTTACGGAAAAAATATACAATAAATGAAAAACCAGGATAGGGGGACTGAAAAATGGAAAAGAGAATTAAGACTGTCAACAAAGAAATGCTGAAAAAGACCCTGAGAACCGGCGGCTGCGGCGAATGCCCTGCTTCCTGCCAATCTGCCTGCAAGACTTCCTGCACGGTAGGCAACCAGGTCTGCGAAAAAGCATAATCGGACGGTGTTGGAGGCTCCCTGCCTTGAGCAGGGAGCTATTTTTTCGATAGAAGGGCGGATACAAAGTTGTTGATCCATAGAATGCATTTAGACGATAACTACGTAGTGCTGGACGTGAACAGCGGCGCCGTGCATATCATCGACAAGATGATCTACGACCTGCTGGGCTTTTACGACGGCAAAAACGTAGAAGAGACAAAGGCTCATTTCAAAGGGCAGTACCCGGATGAAGACGTAGCCGAAGCACTGGATGAACTGCAGGAACTGCAGAAACAGGGCCTGCTGTTTTCTCCGGAATTCCCCGTGCCCGATACGTTCCATTTCGAACCGGTGCTGAAATCCCTGTGCCTCCACGTGGCCCACGACTGCAACCTGCGCTGCGGCTACTGCTTTGCGGACACCGGGGATTTTGGCGGCCACCGGGCTCTCATGAGCGCCGAAGTAGCGGATAAAGCCGTGGAATTTGCCATTAAAGGCAGTAAACAGCGCCATAATCTGGAACTGGATCTGTTCGGAGGCGAACCCCTCATGAATATGCCCGTGGTAAAGCACATTGTGGAATACGTGCGGAAACGGGAAAAAGAGACGGGCAAGAATATCAAACTGACGCTGACTACTAACGGTACCCTACTGACAGATGAAATCGTGAAGTTCCTGAACGATAACCACGTGATGCTGGTGTTGAGCCTGGATGGGACGAAGAAGACCCACGACCATATGCGTCCGTATCCTGGACATGTGGGTTCTTATGATGCGGCTGTCAAAGGTTTCAAGAAGGTCATCGAATCCCGCCACGGTAAGAACTATTACCTGCGGGGCACCTATACCCATTACAACCCTCACTTTACAGAAGACGTTCTGGGCATGCTGGAAGTGGGTTCTGAAATCTCTATGGAACCGGTAGTGGGCACTACGGAACCCTATGTGCTGACGGAAGAAGACTGGCCCATCCTGGACAAGGAATACGAAAAGCTGGCCCGGGTGTACCTGCAGAAAAAACGGGCAGGAGAACCCTTTGACTTCTTCCACTTTAACGTGGCCTTGGACAATGGTCCCTGTGTAGCCAAGAGACTGGCCGGCTGTGGTGCAGGTCATGAATACTTTGCCATCACTCCTGAAGGGGACATCTATCCCTGTCATCAATTCGTGGGCCGGGAACAATACAAGATGGGCACACTGGATACGGGCATTGTGAAGAAAGATATGGTGCAGTACTTCCGGCACATGCACGTCATGAAGAAAGCCGAATGCCGGGAATGCTGGGCCCGGTTCTTCTGCAGTGGCGGCTGCCATGCCAATGCGGACCTGGTAAACGGTACCATTGAAAAGCCTTATGAATATGGCTGCAAGATCCAGCGGAAGCGGTTGGAAATGGCCATCATCGTCCAGGCTCTCCTGACGGAGGACGTGGAAGAAGGGGGCAAGGATAACCGTCCTGTCATCGACAACTTTAAGTTCCAGGTAGAAAAGTAATAAATGTAACAAAAAGTACTTGCAAAAACCTGGAAAAGGTGGTAAGATTCTATCTCGTCAGCAGGAAACGAACTTTTCGAAAGTCCTTGAATAAAAGACTTTCAGAAAAAAGTTCAAAAAACTTGTTGACGAGATAGCACTTCCGTGCTATTATATAAAAGTCGCCGATAACGAAAGCTAAGGCGACGGTAGAACTTTGAAAACTAAATATTGTTGACAGATGTGCGGGTCAAGTCACTACTACAGTGATGAGATCGAGTC
>OMUE01000119.1 GCA_900314165.1 uncultured Acidaminococcus sp. | reverse complement strand
AGGATCACCCCGAAAGGCTCCCCATCGATGAAATCCTTGGCACAGAGGATGGCATCCCCCAGCCCCCTCTGGTACGCCTGGCGGGTGTAGTGGATCTTCACATCCGAAATCTTCCGGATCTGTTTCAGCTGCTCCAGCTTCCCCTGCTTCAGCAGATGCTGCTCCAGTTCCGGAGAAGAATCGAAATGATCCTCGATGGCCCGTTTGGCATGGCCGGAAATGATCAAGATTTCCTCGATCCCGCTGTCCAGGATCTCTTCCACAATATACTGGATGGTGGGCTTGTCCACCAGAGGCAGCATTTCTTTAGGCATGGCCTTGGTCTCCGGCAGGAACCGAGTCCCAAACCCAGCAGCCGGGATCACAGCCTTACGTACTTTTTGCATGAGGGCGCTCCTTTTTGGCAAATTTTAGTGTGAAGTCAATTACTTTGCTTATTGTAGCACATTTTGAGGACAAAAAGATACTCCCTAACCCTACAATGCGATCAATCAGATTAGAATCTTAGCTGTGTCCAATGTTACCGTCCCTGTAGGGTACCCTTCAACGGACAGCACGCGCCTATTGCCAAGACTCAGACATGGTTTTCTTCTTTCTCTCCATGGAAATAGATGACTAATCCTGAAGGTCAACCAACCTTTTGTACTACAATTTCATCTGGCTTGGGATTTTTTACCCACACTCCATCAGCTTCCGGCCTAGGTAAATCAGCTGATCCACTATTCTCATATCCTGAAAATATGGAATAGTACCTCGTCCCACCTGTAAAGTCATATTGAGAAAAAGGGCGCTGGTAGGTGGTTCAATTTTCAACAATCATGTGGCTCCCTTTTTCATTGATATTCACACTATTGACTCTTATTATTTTTAAAATTTTTCGCGCAGGTTTCTCTATTAAGTAATATGTTATACATCCAATGAGAAAAGAAAATAAAAGAGATAAAGTCAAACAAATTGCGACATGATTCACAATCGTAGATTTCCACAAAGTCCTTTGCAGTATCCAAAAGCTGGTCTGCTGCATTACATAGATAGAATAACTGTATTTGCCAAGTTTAGAAAACACAACACAGTCAAGAGCTTTACTAAAATATCCCACTCTTTTGATAAAAAGAATAAATAAAATAGAAAAAAGCGGAACAACGATAAATGCATTATATTTAATCGGTGTGAAGAAATAGTAGCACAGACTAGCAAATATTCCAATCTCAAAAAAACTTACCAATATCGACTTTACTCTGCAGTTAAATTTGTCTATATATATATAATCCAATTGTTCCAATAAAACTGCCAAGACCATACCGAGACCTATACCAGCAAATGCGCGACATATTCCTAAATTAACAATTCCCCAGACAGTTTCTCTGCCAAAGCCACCATTTGTAAAAGAAATATTGGCTAAATATGCAAAATATATTAAGACTACTGTTATAAATATACTCTTCTGTTTATCTAAATTTTTATATAAATTGAAATAAAACAATAATCCCCAAAATAATGGAGACAAATACCAATTAATTCCTTTATACTCTAAAGAAAGACCTACACACTGCAAGAACAAAAGATTTAATAATTGAGTAAATAATCCAGATGCAGTAACTCTGCCAAAAACAAATATAAAAATAGTTGAAAATGCCAATACCGGCCAAAGCCGGATTACTTTTCTTATTAAAAATTGAAGAAAAGATTCTTGCCCTTTCTGAATTGATAAGTAGAGAAAATATCCACTCATAATAAAAAAACATTCAACAATATACCCGGCATGCCCTGAAGACTTAGCCAATTCTAAATATCTACTGACTCCGTTCGCATAATTAATTATATTAGAATGAAGTATATGAAAATACACAATAGCCATTGAAAAGAAAATACGTAAAAACTCAATAGTAGCAATTTTATTCATTATTCTTCCCTTTAATTTATACTAGTCTCTTATAAATAAATCTCTTGTATAAACTTTTTCCTCCACATCCCTTAATTCTTCTGCCCACCGATTGGCTACAATGACATCGCTGATGGTTTTGAATTCTTGCAAATCTTTTATCACTCTGGAATGGAAAAACTCATTTTCCTGCAAGGTAGGTTCATAAACTACCACAGGCACTCCTTTGGCCTTGATCCGCTTCATGACTCCCTGGATAGCAGAAGCACGGAAATTATCGGACTGGCTCTTCATGGTCAATCGATAGATTCCCACTACTTCCGGCTTACGGGCTAAGATTTCATCTGCAACATGGTCCTTTCGGGTCCGATTGGCTGCGACGATGGCAGAAATCAGATTTTGAGGTACATCGTGGTAATTGGCCAGCAACTGCTTGGTGTCTTTGGGCAAACAATAGCCCCCATATCCAAAAGAAGGATTGTTATAAAAATCCCCAATCCGGGGATCTAGACAGACCCCTTTAATAATTTCCCGTGTTTTCAGCCCTCGCATTTCCCCATAAGAATCCAATTCATTGAAATACGCCACACGCAGTGCCAGATAAGTATTGGCAAACAGTTTAATTGCTTCTGCTTCAGTCGAACCGGTAAAAAGCATGGGGATATCTTTTTTCACAGCTCCCTCTGCCAGAAGCTCGGCAAATCGTCTTGCCCGTTCGGATTTTTCTCCTACCACGATACGGGAGGGATGCAAATTGTCATACAGAGCCTTCCCTTCCCGGAGGAATTCTGGTGAAAACAAGATATTTTCCGTATGGAATTGCTTTTTGATTTTTTTCGTGTACCCTACTGGAACAGTAGATTTGATTACCATCACCGTCCCTGGATTAATATCCAGGACTTCTCTGATAACCGTTTCCACAGAAGAAGTATCGAAAAAGTTCTTCGTTTCATCATAATTGGTAGGTGTAGAAATGATTACATAGTCTGCACCGGAAAAAGCATCCTGTGGGTCCAGAGTAGCTCTGAAATTCAACTGCCGATTGGACAAAAACTGAGAAATCTCCCGATCTACAATGGGAGATTCTCCCCGATTCAACATATGTACCTTTTCCGGTACAATATCCAATGCCACGACTTCATTATGCTGGCTCAGCAGCATCCCATTGGCCAGGCCCACATAACCTGTTCCTGCAATCGCAATTTTCATGATGTTCATTCCTTTTCTATTGATTCTTTCGGAAATCACCAGTGCCCATATCGATGCCAAAATGCTCGATGGTTCGTTTTATCGTATACGCTACCCCATGTTCCAGCAGACATTTCCAGCCTCCCTGGAACCTATTTGAGGAAGGTTGAGCATTTTCCTGCTCAGCACGACCTGTCTGCAGAGATACATCGGCATCATTCAATTCTTGGACCAATGCATAGTTCTTTTGTCTGACGTTTTTCACACAATTAGTCGTAAAGAATCTGTCATCATACCCAGCTGCCAGTTGAGAAGCACAATTCCGGATTTCCTTTTTCAATTCAACAGGAGCTGATCGATAGGCAATACGCAGCTGGACGGAATAGCGATGAGTTAAAAGAGATGCCCACTGTTCTGCCATATGGTATTTCACCATATGGTGATACAGTCTGTCAAAAGCATACAAATAATCAATCGTATGGCACAACGTACCTTGAGTCAGCTGATCCATCACTGAATGGGGCCGTTGGATATAATGATAAAGATAACGGTCCAGATAAACTCCTTTCCGGCAATGGACGAAATACATGAGGGTAAAATCATTGTCTTCAAAGTACCGGCCTTCCGTAAACCGTATGCCGAACTGGTCTAAAATTGATTTCTTCCACAGCTTGTTCCATACGGTGACCGTAGAACGTTTAACGATATCATTGGTGATTTCTTTTTCACCAGTCAGTTGGATCTTATGGTACTTCTTTGCCTGGATGACACCTGAATGATCAGAAGGCAGGCCTTCTGCAATGATTTCTGCTCCCCAACAAACAATATCCACTTCTCCTTTCATATGGGAAAGGGCAGTTTCTACGGTATCTGGTTCAATCCAATCATCTGAATCCACGAATAAAAGATAGGGGCCTTGGGCCATACCAATGCCTAAGTTCCGAGCTGAAGAAATCCCCCCATTCTTTTTATGGATTACTTTAATCCGGGAATCCGCTTTTGCCCATTTTTCAAGGATTGCAGAAGAATGATCCGTAGAACCATCATCAATACATAAAATCTCAATTTCTGGAGCTGTCTGTCTAACGACGGATTGCAAGCATCGATCCAGATAGTGCTCCACATTATACACAGGGATGATAATAGATACTTTGTTCATTTTCCTCCACATCACCGTATGAATGCATCTCTCAATTTCCGTGGCAGCCAAGTTAATTTCCTACCCAACCGATACGAAAGAGACTGCTGCATAGCTGTAAAATCAGCCTTCAATATCTCCTGATGCTTTTCTAATGAATCAAGCTTCTTTTGCAGCATCTGCTTATCCTCAGATACCTTATAGTATTGTTTGGCAAGGATTTCCTTTTTCTCATTTAAGGCTCTCAATTCACTTGCTTTTTTGTTCATTTCAGTCCTATTTTTGACTGCCTGTTCGTTGTACCAACAAAGATACAACATCGCTGCTCTTTCTTCTTCTGGTATAGTTTGTATCTTCTCTTTTTCTGCTTCTGAAATATTCCTATAGATTCCCTCCATACTTCTTAAGAGAGTCTGACAGAAAATCTGAAGAGCAGAGCGGGTATCTCCTGAAATAGCGGGATTAAAAAAACACCTTTCCATAGCCATGGCACAACGAAAATATCCATAGGCATTAATAAAAGCCTGTGGCTTTGTCATTATAGAATCTGAACGGACCCGGCGGATATACAGAGCCTTATTTTCATGACATACCCGTCGGGCATGGAGCATAACATCTGCCGTGAAGGCATTGTCTTCTTGGACAATGCCTGGTATAAATTTCACACTGCTTTGCAGCAGAAAGTCTCGACGGATCATTTGGAGGTTCCCATTGGGGCGGAATCCTCCGTCTCTGATCCATTCCGTAAAAAGCTGGCTGCCTGTCCGGACATCCTGATAATGATTTTCCCGGTGATAATATGTTTTATAGCTATTTTTTTCCCTTTCCAGCTGCGCCGATTCAAAAATAGCCCGGGCGTCAAAATAAAAAATATCCAAGTTCTTTTCTTCCATTTGCTGGACGGCATACTCCAAGGCCTCCGGTTCCAGCATATCGTCACTGTCAAGAAATTGAATGTATTTTCCAGCAGCTGCGCCTATGCCTTCATTTCTGGCTACACTAACCCCCTGATTTTTTTGTGAAATAACTTGGATTCTGGGATCTTTTTCGGCATACGATTTTAGGATTTGCAAGCTCCCGTCCGTTGATCCATCATTAACACAGATGATCTCTATTCCTTGAACGGATTGTCGGCGTACACTATCTAAACATGCTGGAAGATATTTTTCCGCATTATAAACGGGAATAATGACTGAAACTGCTACTTCCATTTTTTATCTTCTAAAATCCCCCGTTCCCATATCAATACCTAAGTGCTCAATTACACGTTTTGCGGTATATTTTATACCATGTTCTTTTAGACAACGTACTCCCCCACGAACTTTGCGTGGTCCCCATGTTATAATTCTACCTATACGGAATGAATACCCATTTTTTATGTTTCTCAATTCATCAGCAGCTTGAGTTTCACCTAACTCCTGAAAATCATTTATATATTCTTTAAACAATAGATTAAGAATATGTTCATTTTCAATATTTAAGCCTGTGTCATTTTCTATTATATTTTTTAAAGCAGTATCATTTTTACTTTCATTTACATTTTGAATCCAAAGTGCGTTATCCTGAGTTCCTTCAATATAGTTCAAATTAACCTCATCTTGAAGCAAAAGGCATCGTGTATTTATTTTTAGCTCCATCCATTTTAACCATAAATCGTCTGTTAAAGGAACTAACTGATTTATCTTGTTTTTATCAAATACAGATTTAGAGAGAGAATGAGGAGGATAAAGGACTCCACCTACTCCTGTTGGCAATATTAAAAGACTAGGTTTATTAACGATTTTATCAGTTAACATCCATTTCTTATAGGGAGCAATTGTCACTTCATCATACATTTTTATAGTATGTCCCCGTCTACAAATTATACAATCAGGGTGTTGTAAATAAGCTGAAAGCAAATCAGAAAGCAATTTATTGTCATAAATAATATCATCATCCACTGTAACTATAATCGCATCAGGATTGTTTTTCATTGCATAATAATATTTTTTATGAGATTTTAAGTTGTCACAAAATATGATTTTAAATTTAGGATTAATTTTAGCCAAGTTTTTAAGATTCAACGGCAATATTTCATTATTGTATTGGGAAAAATCATCACTGGCTAAATAAAGATGAATCTCATCAGCTCTCGTTATTTGATCAATCAAAGATTGTATAACATGATGAACTGAATTAATTCGTTCTGGAATCGTAGTAAGACTGACTATAATTTTAGGAATTAAGTTACTTCTATACTCATCTAATTCTTCTAATGTAAATAATTTGAGTTCCTTTTGTAAAAATAGGACAATCTTATCTATTTTAGGATCTTTTATAGATTCGTCGTTTAGGTAAAGAGAAATAGACCACTTTGCCCATTTATTTAACCATTGAATTGCATATTCGTAATGAATATTATTCTCTTTTATATAGTAGGTTAAATTATATGCTGCTATTAAACGACCATGAATACATTTTTTATTCATACCACTTGCATTAGATCCTGTAGTTGAATTATATGTGATTCTTCTATGATATGGTCTATAATTTATGACCATCATTCTTGAATTGGTCGTATATAATTTAAACTGAAAATCAGCATCTTCGAAAGCAACACTTTCCCTGAATCTATATCGATTTACAAAAACTCTTTTTGCAATATAAGTTACAGAACTACCTTCAATTGTATCTGGAATCATATTTATATCGTCAGGTATCGATATAATTCTGTTTTTTGGCCAATTACGGGATATTGCCCCTTCATCTATTGAAGTATATTTTCCATCTACGTTCTTAAAAGCAGACGCTTCAAAAGCAAGCAAATCTAATTGATTCACTTCCAAAATAGGTAGAAGTCTATTTAAGGAGTCTTTATCAATAAAATCATCAGAATCAATAAACCAAATATATTTTCCTCTAGCCTTTTCTAATCCTATATTTCTTGCTCCACCAGCACCTTTATTATACTGATTTCTTAGCACTGTAATTCGACTATCTTTTTTTTGATAATTTTCAACTATATATAGTGAGTTATCTGTTGAGGCATCATCAATGCATATAATTTCGATATTACTTACTGTTTGACATGTAATACTATCCAAGCATTCAGATAAAAATTCTCCAGAATTATAAAATGGTACAATAAAAGAAACTATAGGAGCTGTATCATCTACTTTTTTTAGGGATTGCGATGATTTAGTTAAATTTAAAATTCCTTTATCTGATAAATAAAGCATATCTCTTTTATTGGTAAAGAAGGAGTAATTTCTATTATTTAAGAAAAACTTCTCTAAATATTTTCTTTTTATTAAATCAGCCAATTGGTAAAATTCTTCATATGCTTCTACTGCTTCCAAAGATCTCAGATTATAAGCAATATGACCAAGCGCCACATTCGCAAACGCTTGTATAATATAATTTGATTTAAAATCAATTTTACTAAAAACTGCATCAAGAGCAGCTAAAAATGCTGTAGGTGTTTTTTTGTTATTGTTCTGGAGGCTATTATTATTATTGACTCTATAATGTACTAAAATCTCATTTAAGAACACAATTCGTTCCGCAAAATATAAAGCAGTTAAAACAAAAAAAATATCATTAGCCCTTGGAAGAGATTGAAATTGAAGCTTATATTTTTTTACAAATCTAGCCGAAAACATTTTTGTCCATGGACATGCAGACGTAATATCAAATAAGTGTTCTTTTAAACTATGCTTATTAAATATTTCTTGTGGTATAAAATTTAAATTCAAAAAATTACCGTTTGTAACTTTTTGAGACTGGTTGTCAAATCTATCTGCATTAAATAAACAAACATCTGCATCAAACATTGTTATTTTTTGGTATGCTTTTTCTAATAAGTCTAGTTCAAAGAAATCATCAGCATCAAGAAAAATATAATAATCTCCACGAGCGACTTCCATTCCATTATTTCGGGCAACTCCTGCAAATAATTGTTTTTGCTTAATAATTTTAATACGAGAATCAATAGAGGCATATTTATTTAATATCGATATACTATTATCGGTAGATCCATCATCTACACAAATTATTTCAATATTTTGCAACGTCTGATTAATCAAGCTTTCTAAACAAGTCTCTAAATAATTACCTGCATTAAAGACTGGTACTATTACAGATACTTTTGGTTTTTCATTAAAAATGTCAGTCATAGTATTATTGTCCTTTCAAGATTTAATGATATCTATTCTTTCCAACGATAAAATGATCCATTTATTATATTAAATAATCACGAATTAACCGAGGTATCATAGTTAGTAAACGCCCTATTTTAAAAGAAAAAGAACAGGATATGTTATATAAATCAAAAGCAAGTAAATTCCGTTCATCTTCCAAACGCTGAATTCGTTCAAATAAAATATCTTCAGGATTTTTATCCATTATTTCTTTCATCCTGTCATAATTTTCAGGACAATAATAATACTCCCTGTTATGCTCTGTTATTCCGAATTCGTAAAACCCCTTTTCTTTCAACGCCTGATAAAGAAGTGTAAAACTATGCCCTTTTATTGTGTCAAGGTGCCATAAAGAAAAGTTCAAACAATAATTTATAAAGTCCTGTTGAAAAACCGGGTAAATCTGCTGTTCAAGCATATATTCTTTTAACGAGGCTAGTGCGGTAAGAAAATTACTCCAAGATTTTTCTCTTGTAGATGACAAAGATGATTTAAGATTGATCCTTTGATGAACTAAAATGTCTGGAACACAGGAAATCCGTTCCGCCATAAGTACGGAAGCACAGACAAAAAACAGATCATTGGTTGTCCGCAAATTTTGATAGCGTATTTTTAAAGAGTCAATGAAACTTTTTCTAAAAAGTTTATCCCACGGCCACCAGACAAATAGCTCAAAAAAGTCTTTATATATATCTTTACTGTTAAAAACACTTTTAGGTGGCAATAAATCTTCGCGGATACTCCATGGCATAGGTGTTACTTTTTTACTTTCAGTATCAAAACAATCAGAACGACAAACTACTATGTCAGAATGATTTTTTTCAATATCCGTAACCATAGTTTCCAACATGGCAGGAACAAAGCAATCATCACTGTCTAAAAATGACAAATAAGTACCAGAAGCATGCTTCATTCCCAAGTTACGAGCTGTACCAGCTCCTCCATTTTGTTGAGACAGAACTTTAATTCTGGGATCTTGGCTTTGATATTCCTCTAAAATAGAAAGGGAATCATCTGTTGAGCCATCGTTAACACATATAATTTCAATGTTGTACAAACTTTGATTACAAACACTATCAAGACATTCCCTCAAGTATTTTTCCTGATTGTAAACAGGTATGATAACAGATACAACTGGGTTCAACTGATTCACCTTTCTTTTTCTGTAACAGGAGGAAAAAAAAATTATTTCACTTATCAGCCGTGACTTTTAGCAATTCAGGTGACAATTCCTGTAGTGTATGAAGGGAAGCTTGGATAGCAGACTTTTTATCGCTGCGGAGCAGTGCCTCTTCCAGCCGTTGGGTCACTGTCTGTTTGTTCATGAACTTGGCTTTTTCCTGCCGATGTTTAAATGCTTCTGCCAACGCCTTGATTTCTTGCTCTGATTTGGGCAGTTTTTTGGTATGCAGAAACTCCTCATAGGCATCACAATACAATTCCACTTGTTCGGTAAACCCAATCTGCTTGCCATGATCCAACCAGAGAATTTTATTACACATACTTCGTACCTGGGGTACAGAATGGGAAACCAAGATACCCGTCACACCACTTTTCAGGATTTTTTTCATCCGCTCACCACTTTTTTGTGCAAAAGCGCCGTCCCCGACACTTAACACCTCATCCAGGATCAGGATGTCCGGATTGACTAGGCAGGCAATAGAAAAAGCCAGCCTGCTCTTCATACCGCTTGACAAATGTTTAAAAGGACGGTCCTGAAAATCTTGAAGTTCAGCAAAGGCAATGATTTCTTCATATTTGGCCTTCATAAATTTTCTGGTATACCCTAACATAGCTCCCCGGAGATATGTATTTTCCCGGACTGTCAGTTCTGGATCAAATCCGCTGGCCAATTCTAAAAGGGCTGCAATGGTCCCATGGATTTCCATATGACCTTCTGTAGGAACCATGATTCCTGAAACGGCTTTCAACAAGGTGGATTTACCAGCACCATTAGTTCCTATGATACCAAGCATATCTCCCCGTTCCAGTTCAAAGTTGATATCCTTATCAGCCCAAAACTGTTTAACATGATACTTATGCCGTAATTTACGCATAACATATTCTTTTAGCCCGATATCTTTAAAATCTCCCGTCAAATAGAGAATGGAAACGCCTACGGCTTTGATAATCGCCAAAATTCTCTCTCCCATCTTCTGATCAGTCAAATATAATAAAGGAATTTATGATTGTATTTTTTATAGATTGTTCCGCCTATCAGGAGGACTATTATTGCATAAAATGCACAAAGCAAGTGATAGCGCAGAGAAGGTATATTTCCATATAACACAATCTGTCGGAAGTAATTGATATACACGTAAATAGGATTGCACAAGAACAATGGCCGATATAGAGGAGGTAAGATTTTTACATCATAAAAAATAGCCGAAGCGTACATCATCAGCATAGTGAGGATACTGTATAAATAACCAATATCTCTAAAAAAGACAAAGAGTGCAGATAAAATGAGCCCCATACCCACGTTAAATAAGATCAAACAAATAATTGGATACAGAAGGAGCAAGAACTTTATACTGAATGGAAGTCCATCTGCAAAGACAAAAACAAAGAATACAATTAACGTAAGCCCAAAGTTAATCAAAGAAGATACATTTTTGGAAAGTAAAAAGATATATTTAGGGACATTGACTTTACTGAATATCCCTGCATTTGCCATAAGAGAATTCATTCCACTGTTAGTAGATTCATTAAAATAGGAAAAAAGCAGATTTCCACAAAACAAATAAATCGTATAATGAGGGATACGTTGACCAAAAAAATTGGAAAAGATGATATTCAAAACCAGCAGTGTAATCAATGGTGAAAGAATGCTCCACGCCATTCCCAAAGCTGTACGTTTATATTTCTGCTTAAAATCACGTTTTACCAGTTCTTCAAAAAGAAACTGATTCTTTTTCAATTTTAATACAATCTCAGAAATCATTGTATTCCTCACCTTTTAATCATAACTTACAATTGTAAATAGTCATTCCAGAATGGTTCACTAATCATTTCATGGAAAGAATCCTGATATTTCTTTTCCAGAGCATTATATTGGTTATTCAGCTTTCGGCTCAGCTTGACCCAGCGGATAAACAAACGAACTGCCCTTTTTCTATCTATAGATAATACTGCAGCTTTTTCAAAATTTGGATCACAGGCAATCACGTTCTTTTTTAGAAAATACATTTTGCTATTATTCCCATATCCATATTCAGCAAAACCCATTTCTCTAAACAAAATTGAAGGCAGCAAATGACCGTTCCAACTTACAAAACGAAGTACCTTAACCAGTAAATTTTCCTCTTTTTTGAATAAATCATCCTTATAAGCATCATAGAGCATATCTGAAAAAGGAATTTCCTCTAGGGGAAGCATCTTAGCCTGTTTGACTCCATGCTGCTTCAGATCTTTTACCGTATCAACATTTTTAAAGAAGGCTGGACCCTTAAGAAAACTATCGACGCCATCTAAAAGAAGCTCTGCACCACCGTAATCATACCGGAAAATGTCATGAGCAAAACGGCGGAATAAAAATTTCAAAGCCATCTTTTTATTGCCTACTCGATGAATCATATTCACCACCAGATTGTTACGGAACATGAAATAGTTTTCCATCAAAGTAGAGTACTTTTTATCAAAAGCTTCGTGCCAGACTGAAATCCCATTCAAAGAAATAGCATGGTGTAAATTCCGAATAGAATATTCAATATCATCCATCCGAATAAAGAACGGATACGGCAGATTTTGAAGATTTACAATCGTTTTGGGCATACAGCAGAACCACCAGGCACAATAAATCCCTGAAACCGGTTCTACCTTGTCATTAAAAAGTACATTTGCATATTGGTTTACATCCAACATACTTTTTAGACTGACAAGATGATTGCCCTTAAAGGCTGCAAGATTTTCATGCTGGATATTTTTCTGATCCAGCCGGAACATAGCTCCTCCAATAAATTCATTCTGAAACTCTTGTTTCAATAAGGATAGCAGATTATAGCATTTTTCAAAAGCTTCTGTTTGAACAAGTACATCATCATCCATAAAAAGGATATGTGTCGAGGTTCCTAAATGCAGCGATTCTATCATTCCACGACAAAATCCGCCGGATCCCCCCACATTCAGATTTGGAAATACCTTTACCACTCCAGGGATTTCAATTTCTTCAGCAGGCAATGTTTGTCCATTATCTACAATCAATAGCCGGAAATGATTGGAACCATTGTATTTTTCTTGTCGAATATAGTTGTTGACAATTAAATCAATGTTTCTTCTGACATATGGTTCTCTTTTAAATGTACACATTACCAAATCAATATTTACTTCATTTAATTGATTTGGGGAGATTTCTGTAAAATAACGTCCGCCATAAAAAACAGCTTTATCCGAAAGAGCTGTGATTTTAAAGTAAATATTATCGTTCTGTTTGAAATCAACAGACAGCTGAAATTCATCTTTTGATACAGACTCGACAGTACAGCTGCTTTGGCATTCAACAATCGCTTTTCCACGATACCAGTATGCAGAATAAACTTCAATCTGCAGTTTTCCCCGATAAATCAGTTCCAGCTGCAGATTATCCAGTTTCGTATATTTTCTCCATTTATTCGCAGAAAAAGAGTTAAAGTAGGTAGAAAAAGTGCATTGAGCGGTATAATTCAAATGCAGCTCTTGGTTATTCTGAGTAACCTGCCCACGTGGCCTGTAATACATCCTGGTTTCGCAGCAAACAGTGGGATCTGGAAAAATAAGATTTTGAACCGTATATTTCATAACGACCTCATTTCAAAAAGCTCATATAAACACGCTCTCAACGTATTTTTAAATATTCAACCCAAAACTTCTGATTCTGCAGTTTCTCTCTTTGGAACTGTAAATACTTTTGATGTCTTTTCCCATATAGAAAGAATTCCCAGATTCCATGTCCTAAGCTGCGCAAAACAGAAAAAGGAAGCCACGTCTCATTGTGGTATGTCTGCACTTCCCTCAATTTATCGTCTGCACCAATGAACGTTATTCCATCAAATCCAGAAGCATAATCTGCAATTGCTTTTTCATACATCCGGATTCCTTCCCCATTCCCTCTTAAAACATGCCTCCCCAACCGGCATAAAAGGGTCGCGAGGAAAGTAAAGCGGTCACAGCCATCAGCATAATGCCCGAGGATGAGCATATTCCTGTCATTGAAATACTCCACCACCCGATTTTGCTTAGCCGTAAACGCCTGATGCCAGACGCCTATCCCGTTCATATGGATCCAGGGACGGTGATTACGGATTCCATATTCCATGTCATCACTCTTCACAAATACCGGTAACGGATATCCCAATGCCACTATTCGCACAACAGGCATACAGCAATACCACCAGGCTCCATATGTATTATTCCGATTCTCATCCTGTTCATTGTTGACCAATGAAGGAATTTGTGTCAAATCAAACCCTCTGCAAAAAGCATGAAGTCTTATTTTATTCCAATAAGCTGTATTCTCGTGTTGAATCACAGGATTTTCCATTTGGAGCATGGCTCCGGCCAGGAAGCTTTCGGCGAACTCCTTTTTCAGGGCACAAATAAGGGAATGTGTCCGTTCCAGAGCGCTTGTTTCAATGTTGATATCGTCATCCATCAACAGGACATAATCCACGCTGCCTGCATTTACGTATTCCATCATCCCCCGGGTAAATCCCCCGGATCCCCCAAAATTGGGATTGTGGAGCAGCCGGAAGCGGTCGGTCCGTTCTTCCGGCAATGTATTTCCATTATCTACCACTTGCACATATAGCCAGGAATGATCCTGCTGGAATTGTTTCAGCAGGGTCATATTCTTTATAACATAAGGTTCACGTTTGAAGGTGGTAATGGAAATCCCAATATTTTTATCTTCCCACTGGGAAAAGGAACCATACCAGGCCCCGGAAACAAAAGCTGCATCCTGACTCAGTGGGTGAAGCTGAAAGCCTACCAACACAGCTGAAATAGTTTCAACTGCCATCGTATGCTCATACGTTTTCCCACTGAAAAATTCTTCCAGCAATGTATGAATTCCAGACGCATCGGCAGATTGCCAGGTGATTTTCCATTTTCCCCGTACTTCCAAACGCAGGGTAACTTGTTCCAGCGTGGTATACTGCTTCCACTTTTTCAAGCTGAAACTGTTGAAATACGTAAAGAAGTCCTGTACTTCTCTCGTCTTTTTTATGTAAAGAGCCTGTTTGGCAGGTTCTTTTGTATCTTTCAATGAATAAAGCTTTTTTTCCATTATTTATTCTCTGGATACCCAAGGACAGCTCCTGCCACTTCCAGGGCACGGGCGATCACCGCATCCATATCATAATACTTGTATTCTCCCAAACGGCCTCCAAAGATGACGTTGCTTTCCTGATCGGCCAGGGCTTTGTATTCTTGATACCGGGCGCTGTTTTTGGCGTCGTTCACCGGGTAGTAGGGTTCGTCCCCCACTTTCCATTCAGAGCTGTATTCCCGGCTGATGACGGTCTTGGGCAGGTCATTGCCTGCATCATCCTTGCCGAACTGGAACCATTTGTGTTCGATGATCCGGGTCCATGGGGTCTCCCGGTCGGTATAGTTCATGGCAGCCACGCCCTGGTAATTGGGTTTGTCCAGGAGTTCTGTTTCGAACCGGACGCTGCGGTATTCCAGGGGCCCCAGTTTGTAGTCGAAATAGGCATCGATGGGCCCGGTGTAAACGACTTTCTCGGCCAGGTCATCTAGTTCTGCCTTATGGGCCAGGTAATCAGTATCCAGACGTACTTCTACGCCGTCCAGCAGATTGGCCACCAGCTTGGTATAACCTCCCATGGGGATTCCCTGATACAGGGCATTGAAGTAGTTGTTGTCGAAGGTGAGGCGCACAGGGAGGCGTTTGATGATAAAAGCCGGCAGTTCGGTGCAAGGGCGGCCCCACTGTTTTTCCGTATATCCCTTGATGAGTTTTTCATAGATATCCGTGCCCACCAGGGAAATGGCCTGTTCTTCCAAATTCCGGGGATGGGAGATACAGGCCTCTTTTTTCTGTTCTTCGATTTTGGCTGCTGCTTCTTCCGGCGTCACCACACCCCACATTTTGTTGAAAGTGTACATATTGAAGGGCAGGGAAAACAGTTCTCCATGGTAATTGGCCACCGGGGAATTGGTGAAACGGTTGAAGGCAGTGAACTGGTTCACATAGTCCCATACAGTCTGGTTGTTGGTATGGAAGATGTGGGCGCCGTACTGGTGCACATGGATGCCTTCTACCGTTTTGGTATAAATGTTCCCGGCGATGTGGTCCCGTTTATCGATGACCAGGACTTTTTTCCCAGCAGCTTTGGCTTTTTGGGCAAAAACGGCACCGTACAGACCGGCACCAACGATCAAGTAATCATATTTTGACATGGGTTTTCTCCTTTTTTAATGGTCTCTCTTCACGATTTTTCCAATGAACTTTCTTTCCAAAAAATCTCTGATTTTCCGGGGCCAGTCGATCCGTTCCAAGAAAACCACCGGGACTTCCACTTTCTGCAGCTGCTGTTTCTCCAGCCACACATTCCAAAGTCTTTCGGCCAGGAAGCCAAAGACCCGTGCCTCGTAGCTGCTATAATCTTTCAGGTTGACGGAAGGCTCCAGCAGGAATAGGATATCGAATAGCCAGGTACAGTAGGCATCGAAACGCTTCTTATCCATGACGAACATATTCCAAAGATAGAGGCTCCTGCGGTCCATCACAGCTTCAAAAGCAGCCTTATAGGAGGGGTATTTTTGGGCAATGATCTGTTCCACCAGGTCCAGATCCCGTTTATGATGAGCATGTTCATACTGGCTACGGACGGATTCGATGTAATAATGGCGTTTTTCGGGAACGATTACATCGTATTCCTGAAGCAGCGCTTCATAATCTGCCTTATGGAAGATGGCGCTTTTCTTCTTTTCCAAGCTGTGGGATAAAGTCCTATGGCCGAAATAGCGTCGGTAATGGCACAGGCCCACCACATCGCAGGAAAGGTTCTTCCAGGCCCAGTACAGCCCGGTCAGTTCACAGTAATAAGGATTGTAACGGGAAATGTTATCCCCCGTGGCATCGGACTGGAAGCCCAGGGAGTCCTTCCCAGCTGCCCCCACTTGCAGAGGCAGATAAACTGGATCCCGGGGCATCCAGTATGTCTTATGCGTCGCAACAATGATCCGAATATCCATCTTCCCTGCTCGATGCCACCTATCCTTGAGATTTATCCATAACGTACATTATATATGATTTCCATAGGCCGGGCAAGTGAGCCGAGGTTCCAGATAATCAAGGGAAAATTCAACAGTTCAATACCGTCCCAATTTTACGCATCATCTCATATAAATTGATACAAGGTACTCCCATTCTTTTACAGATATCGGGAATCTTTACCTTTGTTGAATTCGATCCTGGCATTTTTTCAAAAGTTTCTACCGTATCGCCCCATGCTTTTGCAGCTGCTATAATCCATGGATCCGCTTTTGAAAGAAAAACTTGTTTATATCGATCTTTAAAATTCGGATTATTATACACCCGTTCGGCGATCTGCTTATAACATTCTAAGACCCTGGGATCGTTTTTTGCTTAAAAGATAAACTGTTCATGAGGTCTCTTTTCTAAATTTCTTACCCATTTCGTCAATTCTGTCAGCCATTTTTCGTATATGGGAAACATGCGGAGAATTTCTCCCTGGGTCTTTCTGGCATAAGAAAACGCCCATTCAAGGACTTTGGGATTCACAGTAACTTGCATGGGTGCTCACCTCACTTGAAAATACTGAAAATTTGAATTTATGACAGCTCTTGTTCTTTTCAGTATGGTAATATTTGTGTTCAAAATTGTCAACCTGGTGTGAAAGGACCTGCAGGCCGGGCAACACAGCTACACCGGCCTGGGTCAGTCCCTACGGATTTCCAACGAAGGTTGGTGCATCTAGCGGGCCGCCCGGCTGAACAGCATGGCATCTACGTTGATGTCATTTTCCGTTTTCTCTTCGGTGTAGAGAATGGCGTCTGCAAAACCTAGTTCCACCGCCTTCTTAGCGTTGAACCAGGATTCTGCGTCCATCAGCCTGGAAATCTTGTTCCGGGACAGGCCGGTTTTGATTTCGTAGGCGTTGACGATGCTTTCCTTTACTTCAGAGAGCATATCTATGGCCTTCTGCATTTCCTTGCTGTCGCCAATAGCCACCGTGATGGGATTGTGTATCATCATCATGTGTTTTCTGTCAAGCGAAAATCCCCACTTTCATCATGAAAATTCCCCATCGTCA
>OMUE01000079.1 GCA_900314165.1 uncultured Acidaminococcus sp. | reverse complement strand
AGTACGTTGCAGAGATTCCACAGCTTGGCAACGATTTCCTGTGTGGTCATGCACTAGTTCCTCCTTCAGTGTCGTCGTAGAGATAGTCATTCAGCTTGCCCAGCACGGCTTCCAGCTGATTGTTGAACAGTTTGTCATACCGTTTGAAGCCGCCTTCCCGTTGGAAGCGAAGGTCATCCGTGAACATCTCTTTATGGATGGTATAGTTCTCGTCCTTCACGAAGTAATTGCCCACTTTCGTCAGAAAGTTTTCCTGAGCCTTGGTCAGTCCCCCGGTTTCCTGTAGGTCACGCTTAATCTTCGTAATGGCCCGCTGCATCCGCTCCTGCCGGCTGATGAGGGGCGACCCCATGGCAGCCCGGCGGATCAGGCTGATGATATCCGCAGCCACGTCCTTCTTCGTCACGCCCTTCAGGGCCGTGTTCAACTGAGTCTCCGTGAAATCATGCTGGCCCAGCAGTTTCCGCAGCTGCTTCAATTCCTTATAGGTCAGGTCCTTTGGGCTGGTGAGTACCAGATTCAGGGCCGCGATGTCATTCTTGTTGGTATTGATCCATTTCGTGAATTCTGCCAGATAATCCTGGGGCGTTTCATCAGCGCCATAGGTAGGGGATACCTCTGTCACCACGTCGTCCTGGTGATCCAGAATAATCTGGGCCCGGGGCGGTTTGGCTTTTTCCAGTTCCGTCAGTGCCGGTTCCGAAGCAATGAGCTTCGCCTTGGCTTCTTCCGGAGAACCCTTCCGGATCTGCCTGATGAAGTCCCGGATATTTACTGTATGGGTCTCCACGGCAAAGGTTTCTTCGTCGTCCGGCTGCACATTCTTCTGTTTCCGCTGCAGCTTGGCCACAACCTGGTCGATTTTTTCCTGAATGGCTTCCCGGGTCTGGGAACCGTCTTTCAGGCCCTCGATCATGGTATGGAACGTATTCTTGGGCTGGACCACTACGGGTTTCATGGTATTCACCGGCTCAAAGGACGCATAGGTCCCTACGGCATCGTAGATGTCGAATTTGTCTTTGTGGATGTCCGGACAGAGCCTGGTGGCCCGGCCCAGCATCTGTTCGAACAGGATCCTGGACTTCACCCGGCGCAGGAATACCAGATTCGTGATGGACGGTACGTCGATGCCTGTGGTCAGAAGGTCTACGGTCACCACGATGCTGGGATACTGCTCGTTTTTAAACCGGCGGATCACGTCCTGGATCTTCTTCTGGTTGCCATTTTCGATGGATCCGGTAATCTTCATGACGGCTTCGCTGGGAATGCCCTGCTCGCCATAATATTCTTTCAAGATGCGCACGATCATGTCCGCATGCCGGTCATTCACCGCATAGATCAGGGTCTTGCCCGCTTCCCGGTCCGTAGGGTCGATGCGGTTGGAGATTTCCCGCAGCACAGCCTTATTAAAGCCTTCCGGGATGATTTCCCGGTTAAACCGGTCCACATCGAAATTCAGGTCATCGGGCACTTCATAGCTGCTGACGCCTTCATATTCATTGGGATCGAAGAGATCCACTTCCTGCCCCTTCTTATAATGGATGCCTGCCGTATTCAGTTTCGTCTTCAGGGAGATGGGCACATTATGGTCCACCAGATAGCCATCGATGACCGCATCCCGATAGGAATAGGTATAGACAGGAGAGCCGAAGATCTGAGTGGTATGGAGGGCGGGTGTTGCCGTCAGGGCAATCTTCACGGCATCGAAATACTCCATGACGCTGCGATATTTGCTGATGTAATCCATTTCATCCCGGTACAGGCTCTGCTCCTGGGTCATGTCTTTGTCCAGGATATACCCTCTGTGGGCCTCATCGATGATGACCAGGTCGAAGTCGGAAATGGCGTAGCCTGCCTCCCCTTCATGATAGAGGATCCGCCGGACCATGCTCTGGACCGTAGCAATCTGCACCCGTGTCTCTTTGGCCAGAGATTCGTCTTTGTCCAGGCCTTGTACGTTATAAATAGAAGTCAGGGGCAGCATCTGCTCCAGCCGGACTTCCTGGAAGGTAGTGAGAGCCTGGGAGCCCAGCACATTCCGGTCCACCAGGAACAGGATCCGGTGGAAGCGGTTCGTCTTCAGGAAGCGATAAATCATTCCCAGAACGGTCCGGGTTTTGCCCGTACCGGTAGCCATGGCCAGCAGCACAGATTTTTTCCCCTGTTCTATAGCGTTTTCCGCTGCTGCAATGGCTTCTATCTGATAGTCCCGCAGGTTCAGTCCGTTGGGATCCCGCAATTCATCGTAGGGCAGCTTATCCAGCTTCTGCCGGGCCTGGTCCGGCTGTTCCTTCAGCTTGTCCAGCAGGCCTTCGGGGCTGAACCAGCCGGGAAGGGCTTTCGGAACATTGGCAGGGTCCCGCAGATCCCGGAACCAGATGCCGGATTTTTCTTCGTACTGTTTGATGTAGCGGCGGCCATTGGTGGCAAAAGTAAAAGGAACCTTATACTCGCCCCATTGACCTGTTACGTAGTTTACATCCTCTTCACGAATCAGTTTTGGATAATCCGTGGCCTGTTGGTCGATAATGGATACCACGTCCGTATCCCACCGCTTGGCTTCTATGATGCCCACCAGCTGCAGTCCTGCAAACAAGGCATAGTCGGCATACCCATTCTGGACAGGCCATTCCGCAATAGCCTGATTGACTCCTTTCTTTGGGCATGCGCCTCTGGCATAGCGCAGATTGACGGTATCTGCCAGCCAGCCTACCCGGTTCAGCTGCTCATCGATAATCATGCGGGTCTCTTCTTCCGTAATATTGCGGTTATGGGAGGCCTTCTTTGCCTGCTGCTTCCGTTCCTGTTCTGTAGCCGTGACGACGGTGCCAAAGTTTTCAATGGCTGTATCGGCGATGGCCTGGTCCCGGACTTTTTGAGCCCGGGATTCCTTCTTCAGTTCCGCTTTAGGGCGCTCATGGGGCATCTCGAAGCGTCCGGAAGGCTGGTAGTTATAATCCCCATAGACCTCCATAAACCACTGGCAGACGCTCCAGATCATGGGCAGCAGCTGCGCACAGACAGGCTGGGAATCCAGATTATCGTGTACAGCTTTGTTCCGTGCCTTGCGGATCACATGAAGGACATCGGCGATATCGTTAGAAATATAGTCTTCTTCCTGCAGTTTATTGATACGGTTGACAGCGTTATCTTCCAGTGGAAGAGCAATCCGGTCATAATGGAAGATTGCTTTCACAATCGTTTCACCCATCATGCCGATCTTCATGAGGCAGGAATTAGGATCGCTATAGCAATATTGCTCGGCCATTTCTCCTAAATGAGCTAATGGCGCGAATTTTGTCTGTAAAAAAGTAAAGTTGGAACTCATACCTATCCTCCCAAAACAAAGGATTCGTCGTATAAGTATACTATACCCTTATAGCCGGGATTTTTTCAACGGAAAATTTATTGGGACGCACACCCCCACCACCATCCTCAGGAAAGAACCCACCACCGGCTTCGCCGGTCCCCCGCCCTTGAAAAGGGCGGACAAAGGGGATGCTGAGAGCCCTAATGTGACTTGCCCCCGCTGAAGCGAATATGGACTAAGAAGTCAGATGTCAGAAGTCAGAACTCCATGTCAAAGGTTAGAAGTTGCTTGTCGTTTGTTGGATGTTAGAAATGGATAGTACAAAACAAAACTGATCTAACGAAAGCAAACTTCTAAACCCGGAAAACAGGTTCTGACATCTGTCATCTATCATCTTTACTAAGCCTGCCGCATCATCAAATTGCCTGTAAAAATCAGACAATTGGTCGATTCTCTACGCAAAAAGGTCGATTCCCACAGGCCCCATTTCCTTTTTTCACCTGTTCTTGTATGATGGACATAGCCCATCCATAGGATGGTAGAATAAAATATAGCAAAGGAAGACGAACTCATGACTAACACTCAACATCCAATCCATCTCAACCGCATCAACGACATCTTTTTCAAGTATCTCCTCGGCAGTGAAGAACGCAAGGACTACACTCTTAACTTCCTAAACACCACACTGGATTTATCCGGTAAAGCTATGTTCACAGACCTGACCTTTGCAGACAAAGAAAAACTTTCTCAGATGGCTGATGGCAAAGCCGCTATTCTGGATATTTTGGCTACTACCGACACCGGCACTAAGGTCAACATTGAAGTCCAAGTTTGCAAAGACCGCTACATGGCTGAACGTGCCCTTTACTACTGGTCCCGGGTTTATGACGGTCAGTTGCAGAAAAAAGAAAGCTATGATAAGCTGAATAAAGTAATCAGCATTATCCTGATGGACTTTGATTTCTTCGAACAATATGAAGCCGAATTCCATCATCTGTATCACATTACAAATGATGTCCATCCGCAAGACAGATTGGTTGATCATTTTGAAATGCATTTTATTGAACTGGAGAAAATCCACTACTCTGATATCAAGAAGCTGAAGCGGTCAGATCGGTGGATTGCCTATCTATCAAAGAAAACATCTGACCGCGATCGAAAGGAGCTGACAGAAATGGATTCTATTTTAAAGGATGTGGCAGAAAGTGAAGACAAATTTGTCAGCGATCTGCAATTATGGCGGGAATACGAGGCTAAAGAGAAAGCCATAAAGGACGAACAATCTCATCTTTTGACGGCCAGACTGGATGGGATTGAAGAAGGAGAGGCAAATGAAAAACATAAAACAGTCCAAAGGCTCTTCTCTCTGGGTGTACCTCTCCAAACTATAGCGGTTGGAACAGATCTCACGATAGACGAGGTCCAAGAAGTCATTAAAGGAAGTAAGCAAGGAAAATAAAGCCCAATCCAGGCTTCCCTATGGTGATCTCCTGGTACCTGTTGGTACGCATGGAGGAGAAGCTGGAGAAGCTGACTCAGAGTATTGAGCATCTGCGAGTGGCGGTAAACACAAGAAACTAAAAATAACGTCATGCAGAATGCAAAATCTGCATGACGTTATTTTTAGTTTAGGGGCTAGTGGGCTAGAGTCCGCGGGACGCACACCCCCACCACCGTTCCGACTCTTGAATTCCCGGCCAGGAACAGTCCCCCGCCCCCGCTGAAGCGAAGGCGGACTGGGCGCTGCCAGACTGATTCCACGCGGCAGTAGTTCCTCTGTCGTCCGTCGGCTGTCTTTCGTCTACTAATCCCTAACCCCCGACAACAGGTTCTATCATCTATCATCTGCCCCAAGTCCTACTCCAAAATCTTCTCCGGCCGGAAATCCAGGTAATCCCCGGACACCAGATGGTACTCTATGCCATGGTACAGGCCCCGATGGCTGTCGTGGAACGTATGTTCCCCGTGGCAATGGGAGTAGACCACGTGCTCGGCTCCGTACTGCTCGGCCATCCTGGTAAAGACGCTATCCATTTCCAGGATATTCGTAGGCGGATAGTGCAGGAACATGATGAACTTCCGATAGCCGGCCTTCCGGGCGGCCTGGAAGGATTCCTCCAGGCGCTTGGCCTCCCGCTGGACCAGTTTCACGGAATGCTCCGCCTTTTCCTGGTCCCAGCCCATGATCCGTCCCAGGCGGTCCACATAGAAGGGGCCTTCAAACGTAAAGCCCTTCGTACCTACGAGAGCGTAGTCCTTATACGTATAGAAATTATTCTGGAGGAATTCCAGCCGGCCCTGATACAGCTTGTTCAGCCGATCCGTCTTCTGAGGTTCCCAGAACATATCATGATTGCCCCGCAGCAGGATCTTCCGGCCCGGCAGGTTTTCAATAAAAGCCAGATCCTTCACACACAGGCTCAGCTTCCGGCCCCAGGAATGGTCCCCCGTCAGTACGAGAGTATCCTCCGGCCCCACCAGTTCCCGGCAGTTCTTCTCGATCTTCTGTACATGGTTTACCCACACAGGACCCAGGGAATCCATGGATTTATCAGGAACCTGAAAGGAAAGATGGAGATCCCCTAACGCATATAATGCCATGATTGCAGCTCCTTCCTGTACAGAATATTTTGTTAATTCGTCAGCTTTGCTGACACCTTGCTCCGCGCAGCGGCCTCTTCACTCTTTACTCTTCGCTCTTCGCTTTCACTTTTCACTTCCATTGTATAGAGTCGTGCAAAGCCTGTCAACACG
Organism: uncultured Acidaminococcus sp.; assembly: GCA_900314165.1. The sequence continues at coordinate 8,171 of OMUE01000079.1, read as the reverse complement.
GGAAAAAGCCCTCTGCTGGGGAAGCAGAGGGCTTTTTCCTGAAAGGAAGTTGTTTATGATGATTTGATGGGGAAGATGTAGCAAGGAGGGGTAATCCTTACTACGCTTTAAAGTATACCTGCTTTGTATGACAAACCAAGGGCGAATTCTTGAAGTAATTGTGAAATTAAATTCAGGCAGCCAGCCCGAAATACTCGTAGATGCCTTCTAGGAGGCTCTGGGCATTTTCCGGGCTCAGGCCCGTCTTTTCACACATGAGCAGCAAGCCCTTCAGCTGCTGCTTGATAAAGGCTTCAAAGCGCTTCTTGTCCATGGACAGGTTGTCCCCTTCCAAGGTCGTATCCGCACAGGCCAGGATGGCCAGAAGCTTCAGGGTCTCCCCTTCTTTTTCCGCCAGGTACAGCAAGAACGGAAAAGCGTCCGCCAGGTGCCGGACAAAATCCCGGGCCTTCTCATTCTCCCACAGGAATTTGCCGCAGTCTTCGTGGAACGTCAACAAGAGTCTCCCGCAGAATTTCCGGGCATATTCCGGATGCATGCCTATGTAAGCCAGCAGGGCAAAATACCGGTCCGTGCCCTGGGGCGCTGCCAGCTCTGCCTGCTTTACCTGGAGCCGGATGTATTCCTGGCCATCCAGATACTTTTTCAGTACAGCTTCGTCCATAGTTACCGCTCCTTGATCATGACGGTCCACTGTCCCGGCAGTTTGACTTTCTTCCAAAGGCCGGGCCAGTCCTCTTCCAGCTTCGTCTTGATTTTCTTCGTCTTCGTATCCACCAGTACGGCAGCCTGCTCTATGTTCTGGACCTTGCTGTACGTGGTCCAGGGCATGATATTTTTCGCAGACCAGCTGTCATCCCGGGGGGCAAACTCTGCTTCCTGGTCATCGGGCACCAGCATGGTCATCTGGCGGCCCGTATAGAATACGCCGGACGTAGGATAACCGCCGCCCCGGATGTAGATGGGCACATTCTCCGGGATATTCCGCATGATAAATGCCGCAGACGTCTTGCCGCTTACGTCGTACATCAGGGGTTTGGCCAACAGCTCCAGGCTGCAGGCATGGAACGCAATGGTCAGCATGACCACGGTGGTCCAGATTTCCTGGTTGCTCTTGCCCTTATATTTGTGGAAGCCCAGCACCGCCATGCATAGCGTGGCAATGAGATAGAAATAGAAGATGTTATTATCCTTAGGCAGGACCCCAGGTGCCAGCTTCGGCAGTTTATAGGCTGCCACGGCCAGGGCGCCATAGAACAGCACATTGCCCAGCAGCATCCATTTCAGCTGCAGGCTGCGGCCCTTCTTCCAGATGTAGGAACCTGTCAGCAGGCACAGGGGCAGCAGCATGGGATACGTATACGTGATGTACTTTGTGGCCATGCATTGGAAGAACAGGAAGATGGTGCCTGCCCAGATCAGCAGGAAGCCTTCTTTGGCAGAAGGCATGGCCCATTTGCCCTGTTTCCGCAGCAGGTTCTGCAGCATGCCCGGCACAAAGCCCACCCAGGCATAGGAGTTCAGGATGTTCACAGCCGTATAATACCAGATTACATTGTCCCGTGGATGTTCGGACACCGTAGCCCGCAGGAAATTGTGGGTACCGATGAAGCTGCCCAGGAAATCCGGATGGGTTTTAGCCATCATGACATACCAGGGCAGAGCCAATACCAGGAACAGCAGGATACCGCTGGGCAATTTGGCCCGTTTCAGGCAGGCCGCGTCCTTGCGCCACACCAGGAACAACACAATGATGAGGCCCGGCAGCAGGAAGCCGATGGGACCCTTGGTCAACGTGGCCAGAGCCGCCAAGGCATAGGTTCCGTAATAATAATCCTTTTCCTTGCTGCTATAGCCCAGGTAAAAGAACACCAGGGTGCCGCTCATAAACAGGAACAGCATGCCATCTGTCAGTACGGATTTGGAAATCGTATAGAATTCCAGGGTCATGAGGAGCAGCAGGCCGCTCATAAAGCCCACTTCTTCCGAGTACAGCTTTTTGCCGGCCCATACCGTCATGGCCAGGCCCCCCAGGCCGAACAGGGACGGAAAGAACCGGGCCCCGAATTCCGTAAAGCCGAAGATTTTGAAGCCCAGGGCAATCATCCAGTAGGAGAACACGGGCTTGTCAAACCAGTACCGCCCGTAGATCTGGGGAGACAGATAATCTCCACTGAGGACCATTTCCTTGGCGGTCAGGGAATAGTTGCCTTCCACACTGTCCGTCAACGGCAGGGAACCGTTCAGGAAAAACAGCAGGAATACAGCGGCTGCCCAAAAGCACAGCCAATATTTTTTCTTCATGCAAAAACCTCCAGTGTATCAGGATTGCTCCCATTCAGCCCATATGGCGCAGGTTGTCTATGGCCTTTTCCAGCCCTTTTACGGACATGGGGAACATGGGCACGCCCTGTTCCATAATGAGGCGCGTCGTGTAGTAGTACGTCCAATAGGCCTGGGGAACGGGATTCAGCCACACGGCAGCCGGATACCTGGCCAGCAGGCTCTGCAGCCAGTACAGGCCCGGTTCCTTGTTAGGATGGGCCCAATCCACGCTGCCGCCTTCTTCCAGCAGTTCATACTGGGCCATGCGGGCATCCCCCATAATGATGACCTTGTACTCGCTCTTCAGGTTCCGGAACAGCCATTGGGTAGCTACCCGTTTTTTCCAGTCACAGCTGGGATCCGGGAACACGTATTCGTAAAAGATATTGTGAAAGAAATAGATCTTCAGATCTTTAAACTTGGCGTCCTGATTCACGGCCTGGAACAGTTTCCGGCTCAGGTCCATGTATGGCCACATGGAACCGCCGCTATCCATGAGCAGCAATACCTTCGTAGTGTTGCGCCGGGGCCGCTTCATGACGATGTCCAAAAGGCCTGCCCGTTTGCTGGTAGCCGCAATGGTACCGTCCACGTCCAGCTCCGTTTTCGGGGCGTCAATCCGGTCCGACAAGCGGCGCAATTTCCGCAGGGCCATTTGGAACTGGCGGATGTCCAAGACCACATCGTCCCGGAAGTCCCTGTATTTCCGCTCCCCCGCTACCTGCAGGGCACTGTGGCGCTGGCTTTCTCCCAGCACCCGGATGCCCTGGGGGGCATAGCCGGAGTGGCCGAAGGCCGTCTGGCCCCCGGTACCGATCCATTTCTGGCCGCCGTGATGGGCTTCCTTCTGATTTTTCAGCCGGTCTTCCATCATTTCCCGGATTTCCTGGAGGGTCAGCTTGCCCCACACGGCATCCACCTGCTCCTTGTTATAAGGCGTCGGGTCTATGGCTTTTTCCAGCCATTTGTAGAATTCCGGCGGCAGTAGGGAGGAATCCGTGAGATTCTTGAAATAGGCCTGGAACGCCTGATCGAACCGGTCGTATTCTGCTTCCCGCTTCACCAGCACGGCCCGGGCCAGATGGTAGAACTGCAGCAGGCTGCACTGGTGCAGGTTCAGCTCCAGGGCATCCAGCAGGCTGCTCCATTCTATGAGGCTGGTCTTCATGCCATAGCTGCGCAGCAGGTAGAAAAAGTCCGTAAACATGTCAGTACCCTGCCCGCTGCAGGTCTTCCGTCTTCTTCAGCAGCACGCCGATAAAGGGTAAGGGTCCCGTCAGCCGTTCCGGCGCCACGCCTCCGATCACCAGAGCCTGGAGCCAGTCCAGCAGTTCCGCCGTGCCCGGTTTCTTGGCAATGGCCGGCAGCTTGCGGAGTTTGTAGAAGGCCTCCAGGGCAGAATCCACCAAGGCGTCTTCCAGCCCGGGATGGCGGGCCTGGACGATGCGCTTCATGGTTTCCGGTTCCGGGAACGCAATATAGTGGAAGATGCAGCGGCGCAGGAAGGCATCGGGCAGTTCTTTTTCCGCATTGGACGTAATGATAACGATGGGCCGTTCTTTGGCCTTGACGGTCTCCCCGGTTTCCGGGATATAGAACTCCATCTTGTCCAGCTCCCACAACAGATCGTTAGGGAACTCCAAATCTGCCTTGTCAATTTCGTCGATGAGCAGCACCACCCGTTTTTCGCTTTTGAAGGCTTCACCCAACTTGCCCAGCCGGATGTAATGGCCAATATCGTCCACGCCGGCCGTGCCGAACTGACTGTCATACAGGCGCTGCACCGTATCGTACACGTACAAGCCGTCCTGGGCCTTCGTAGTGGATTTGATGCTCCAGATGTAAAGGGGCATGCCCAGGCTCTTAGCTACCGCTTCGGCCAGCACAGTCTTGCCCGTACCCGGTTCTCCCTTCACCAGCAGGGGCTTGCCCAGGGCAGCGGCGATATTCACACTTTGCAGCAGTTCTTCCGAAGCGATATAGTCAGCGCTTCCCGTAAATTTTTCCATAAGTTCCTCCTCGCAGGATACATTTGTTTAGAGTACGATGAAATAGAATAACGGCATGAAAATCAATAAATAGGCCAACGTGGTCAGGATGAACGATGCCACGCTCAGGTCCACGTTCAAACGGCAAAGGGACGTAGCTATAACACCATTGATGGCAGCCGGCGCCGCAGCAATGAGCACGAAAGTTCCCAGGATTTCCGGGTCGTCAAACAAGCACCGGGCTATGCCGTAAACCAGCACGGGCATGACGATGAATTTCAGGACCAGCATATTGGCCACTTTCTTATAGTACAGCCTGGCCTGCCCAAAATCGATCTGAAAGCCTACGGGCAGCAGAGCCAGCCAGGCTCCCCCATGGACCAGTACAGGAAACAGCAGGTTCACGGCATCGGGCCGGGGCACGTTGAAGGCGTGGAGCAACAGGCCGGCAATAGTCCCCAATACCCCGATCTGTTTGGACGTAAACAAGGTCTTCCGCCAATCGATATGATATTCCTTATCCGTCCGGCCATAATCATACAGATCCCGGAAATATTGCCCCAGAGGCAGGAAGACCAGCACGAACATCATGTTCTGAGGCGCCGCATACAACTGGATGTAGGCAAAGCTCATTTCCCCGTAGACGATGTAGCCCGCCAAACCGGCCAGCGTTCCAATATTGGCCAGGCCGCAGCCGATCACATAGGCCCCTTTGTCCAGCAGGTTCGTGAACTTCCGGCCGAAGACGGCATAGCCCAGGATGCCACCCAGGCTCGTAAACACGATGCTGAGGATGGGGATGACCAGCAGGTTCGAATCCAGGGGCAGCAGCCAGAAGCTGAACAGATTCATGATGGTGATCAGGCCCCACACGTTAAACAGCATGAGCCAGTTGCACACGCTTTCCGGGACTTTGCCGCTGCGTTTCATATAATACCCCACCACCAATGGGCATAATACGTCCACGACAATGGTCAGGATCCGTTCTACAGGCATGGCACACCCCCTTCAGACCTGCTCCAGGATTAATGGAACAGAATATACATAATCGGAATAAACAAGGCAATATAGGACACCGTACTGATAATGAATGCTGCCACGGTCAGGTCCACATTCAATTTGTACAGCGTGTTCGTAATGACCGCGTTGATAGCCACGGGAGCCGCTGCGGACACCAGGATGGAACCCAGGACCACCGGTTCGGAAAAGAACAGACGGGCCAGGCTGTACACTACAGCCGGCACCAGCAGATACCGCAGCGGAATCAGGCTCAGGACCTTCTTATAGTACAGTCTGGCATTGCCGAAATCCATCTGGTACCCTACGGGAACCATAACGATCCAGGGCCGCACGTGGACCATCATACCAAAGGAATTCATGAGCCAGTCCGGTCTGGGCACGTTGGCAAAGTGGAGTCCAAGGCCCACCAGAGCTCCCAGCAGGCTCAGCTGTTTTTTCGTAAACAGAGCTTCCCGGAGGCTGAAGTGCCACTTGAGACCACCAGCCTCCTGGATATACTGGTCGTGGAAATATTGGGCCAGCGGGAACACGAACATGACCATCATGATATTCTGGCTCATGGCATACAGCTGGGTATAGGCATAGCCTACCTCCCCAAACAGTACATAACCTGCCAGGCCGCCCATGGTGCCGATATTGGACAGCATAGCAGAAATGGAGTATGAGCCCCTGTCCAGGATATTGCCGAACTGGCGGCCGAACGTGAAATAGCCCAGGCTGCCGGAAATCAAAGCAGCCAGGATGCTGAACACTGGAATGATGAGCAGAGCCGAATCTAAGGGCAGCATCCAGAAGCTCAGCAGATTCATGAAGGACAGGATGAAATACACATTGACCAGCATCAGGCTGCGGCAGCCGGCAGGACTCATTTTGCCACTGCATTTTAAAAGGTACCCTGCCACCAGGGGCAGCAGTGCATCTACAAATACTTGTATCAGTTTTTCTATAGGCATGAAGCAGCCTCCTTAGGTAAATATTATTTTTCTATTATACCTGTAATGGCAGGCAAGGACAAATGCTTTTTACTTCATCCGTCTCAAGACTTCCAGCACCAGCTTCCAGGTCCGTTGGATGGACGCAATGTGCAGCCGTTCCCGGTACGTATGGATGTCCGTCAGGGTGGGCCCCAGGGACACGCTGTCCAGACCCGGCAGTTTCGCAGCAAACAAGCCACATTCCAGCCCTGCATGAATGGTCTCTACTTTGGGATCCTTACCATATTGTTCCCGGTACACCTGGACAAACAGGTCCCGCAGGGGAGAAACAGGGGCATATTCCCAGCCGGGATACTCGTTGGAGATTTCCACACAGCCCTGGAGCCGAGCTGCCAGGCTGGTAATTTTTTCTACCAGCATGTATTTTTCACTGTCCAGGCTGCTGCGCAGCAGGGAGCGTGCGGTTAACTGGTTCTTTTCCGTTCTGACTACCCCAAGATTCAGGGAGGTCTGGACTAATCCGGGAATATCCGCGCTCATAACCTGGACTCCATTGGGCAGGTTTGTCAGCAGGCAGAGTACCCGGTCCCGGGACTCCTTCGTCATGGGCAGTTCCCCGGCTGCTGCAGGGGAAACCGTAAGCATGAGCCCGGGCTCCCGGACTCTCAGTTCGTTGTGGAGCACTTCCGCAAACTCTTTGCAGGCCTGACTCAGGCCATCCCCATCGTCCGTTACCAGGACTGCTTCTGCCTCTACAGGAATGGCATTATCCTTGCGGCCGCCGGTAAAGGAAACCAGCTCATAATCCAGAGTGCCGGCCAGATGCAGCAGCACCCTGGCAAGGAGGCCATTGGCGTTCCCATGGCCTTTATGGATTTCCGCCCCTGAATGGCCGCCTACAAGGCCGGACAGCTTCACGGTATATGCCTTGCCGGCAGTTTTTTCCCTTGTGACCGGCAGATTGCACTGGGTCGTAGCTCCTCCGGCACAGCCCACCGTAAAGATGCCTTCTTCTTCCGAATCCAGATTAATAAGCCGGCGGCCCTTCAGGAGACTCACATCCAGGGTATTGGCCCCCAGCATATCGATTTCTTCATCTACAGTGAAAACCACTTCCAGGGGAGGATGGGGAATGGTCTCATCGTCCAGCAGAGCCAGGCCCATGGCTACGGCGATGCCGTCGTCTGCGCCAAGAGTCGTCCCTTTCGCATAGGCTGTATCCCCGTCCAGCACCAGGTCCAGGCCCTCTTTTTCCATATCTTTCTGGCAGTCCGGAGCCTTCTCACAGACCATGTCCATGTGGCCCTGGAGAATGACAGGAGCGCTGTTTTCATACCCTTCAGACGCTGCTTTAAAAATAACGATATTATTCGTATCGTCCTGGTGACATTCCAGGTTCCGCCGGGCCGCAAAACCAGCCAGATAATCGCTGATCTTCTTCGTATTCCTGGACCCGTGGGGAATCTGACAGATTTCTTCAAAAAAATGAAAGACCTTCTTTGGTTCTACCTGATCTAATACACCCATTTTATATTCTCCTTTGATTTAGCAATAAAACATATATTTTCTCTATTGTATGCTACATTGAAAAATTTTCCAATAAACCAACGGGGATTTTTTTCAAAACAGAAAAAAGGGCAAAAAAAAAGCCCTTGAATTCAAGGGCCAAATGAGGGGCAACTTTAACTTTCATGTACATTATAACACCCATGTATACAATGTGCAAGTCTATTTTCAGTTTTTTCATATATTTTACTTAACTTTATTTTTGGTCAGTTGTAAAATGAACTTGAACAGTTAATCAAAAAATAAAAATCCATAGTGAAGCTTCATGTTAAAATGGTTTTGGAGAAATCATCAACAAAGGAGCAATCACTATGGATCACATCCATTCTAACACAAT
>OMUE01000162.1 GCA_900314165.1 uncultured Acidaminococcus sp. | reverse complement strand
CCATGGATAATCATGTTCTCGCTGCCATTATCTTCAGCATGCTCTCCCTTTTCATCATAGCTATATTGCCGTCTCAACACATGGTAAGGCACTTCCAGGTGATGATTAACGACTTTTTCTTTTCCAATCCACTCCAAAGTAGGCATGAAAATTCCTCCATGATAAATCTATATTTACGCATTACGATAATCTAGCTAATGCATTGTCAAAATCAAGGTTATAGTAAAATTTTATAACGTAACCTAAATAATATCAACTAAAGTAAAGGTTCCGGTACAGAACGGATATGTTCTGTACCGGCTTTTTTTATGCATTCTCCACTAACACAGATTCACCATGTTCTTGGCTGCCTGACACTGCAGCACCATGTATAGAAAGGTCATCTGCGATAGTGGATTGTACTTTGTCCATGATCAAAGGTACTGCCTCCCTGGTCGCTCTCTTTTCCCCGTTTACCCGCATTTCGAGCACATATACATTATTGCCGCTTTTGGTTATACTTTAATGCGCTAAATTATCCAAAATGCTGACTTTCTAAAGAGAAAGGTATTTCAGCTATACTAAATACTGTCAAAGGAACGCTGCTCCAAATAGCCGACACTCCCTTTGACCACCCCAACAGGCAACGGAAGGGACGATCCCCGAAGCTCCAGAAAGGCAGACCTTCAATCTGCCAGTCTTCCTGGAGCCAAAGAGATTAAACCAAACGGCAGCCTGTAGGAGCTGAAAGGATATCCGGAAAGATAGCATCAAGGCGGACTTCCAAATCCAAACCATCCTGATCACAACTGCAGAGGATGGGGCGGCCTTTAGAAGAAAGCGGAGACGCTACCCGATGGAGATTCCAGGGTGCAGCTCATCTGCCTTCCAAGGCAATCCCAAGACTCTGACTGGCTAGATCGTCTTTGCAGGAGCCAGCAGGTCTTACGGAAAACCCTGGAGACAGAGGGGAAAGCCCGCTGGCAGCCTGACCTGAATTTCCGATAGGGCTAGCCCCGCCTGATCTTACTGCAGGGGCTGGACAAGTTTTGCCGGAAATTCTGAAGGCAATCCAGAGAATTAAATGTAAATCATGCGTATGTGGTTCTAAACTGGCCAGATACTATAAGCCAGCTTAGTCTGTTCGGGGTAAATCCCCCGGAGGTTCTATTATGAAACACACTAAAGATGCTGTAGTTGAAGTCACTCCCCAGGTGATTCCCACCAGTAAGACTGTCAGCCACTTTACTGGTGGCTATGGTGAAATTAGACCCTATCAAGATATTGCCTACTATGCCAGCATGGCCGAACCCGATTATGCACGGCTGAAGCATATCACACCTATTCCACTGAACAACTATACGAGCCCTCCTAAGTCTAGTACAGGGAAGATCATCAAGATTGAAAACAATATCCAGCAATATTGCAGAACGAGTGATTCCTTATTTGATAGCGGAGTTAATCGTTCCCCCCTGCAACAAAGCCCCGGAGAAGTTGTCAGCGTCCCTCCTGCTGCCGTTAAATATACTCCGATTCCTAAGAAGGAGTATAAAGAAACGTATCTGCTCTCCCCTCAAACCTCCTGGCTGAATAATATGTGGCATAATCCCCCTCCTCTTTACAATATATCAATTTCCAATGTGCGCCTGGGTCTTGAAGCTGACAGCAAGTTCTTCGTGAACAATCACGGATTTCTCTGCTGCTGCGGGAAAGATAAGCCAATCTCCATCGCAAACTTTATCGTAAAGTTCACAGGGATGGTGAAGGTCGTACAAAGACATTCCAGCAAAACAATGGTCGAAGCTGTCATCAAAGGACGGAAAGCTGAAGCCACTAAGGAATTTGAGCTGGGGGAAATCAGCAAACTGCTGGACACCCTCCGGGAAACCCATCCCGAATTCTATGTGACTTCCAGTCCTAATGCTAAAAATCTTCTTGGCGAGTACATCAGTGAAGCTTTCGAAATGCATATGTCTGATAAAGGCATGAAGACACGCTACGAAGTTCCTGGTTGGCAAAAGGAAGATGAAGGGAAATTCAGATATGTCTCCGGAAGAGATAAAGACTGCTGCAGCAATCGTATTCTGCCGGCCCTGGATTCCTTCAGCCATCAAGCTACGATTAACTTTATGAAGGAAATTTTTTCCATCGCTGTGCCTGAACTCATGGTACCCTTGTTTTTACACCTCCATGCAGCGTATTTAGCCGGTCTTTTCCAGGAAGCTGGAATGCCGATTCAATACATCATGGATATCCTTGGTCCTACCGGCAGCAGGAAGACAGCTCTGGCAAAACTGCTCTTCTTAGCGTTCGATAACAAGGATGTTGTAAATTTCCAAAGTACGATGCGCGGAATTGAGCTTTCTCTGGAGCGGGCCTACGACAGTACAGCAGTCCTGGATGACCTGAATAATGCTTCCGACAAACTCTCCGTGGAGAAGCTGGAACGGATCATCAGAGAAATCGGTGATACGGCCGGTCGGGTAAAGTCTACCAATGGTGGTAAGGATGAAGAAAGAACTGCCATGAGGTTAGGACTTGTTGTCACTGCTGAATCCACATTAGATGTCCTGCCCCAGTCTTCCCGCCTTCGTAACCTTGGTCTTGTAATCGATGGCCAGACTATCGACAACCAGGAACTGGCGAAGTTTCAGAAGAAAAAATCCGAGGCAGCCGCAGCGCAAAAGCCAAATTTCCTGGAAAACTACTTGGCACTCTTCATCTCCTATGTAGAAGAACATGCGCCCGGAATCATCTATGCCATCCGTGAACGTAAGGTGCCTTTCCTGACGTTAAAGTTCTATCGTCAGGCAGAGATCTACACCCAGCTTGCCCTTACAGCCCGTTTCGTCCTGGATTTCTGGAGTGAAGTATTAGGGCCTTCCGAGCAGATAGAAGTCCTCTATGAAGCTTGGATTGCAACATTACAAAAGGTAATGAAGCAGAACCAGCTCAGGAATTCTGCCGGAGATCCAGTCCTGCTGTTTGCCAGTGCTGTAACACAGCTAGTAACAACTGGCCGCTTACACATTTCGAATTCTCGCAAAGAATACGAAACCGGATCTGAATCGGTAGGCTACTGGCAGGATGAGAGCAACTTTCTCATTCTCGATCCCCAGGCTATCTACAAGGAAGTCGTACGGTATTACAAGGATGCCGGTCAGGCATTTGTCATAAGCCAACAAGACCTCTACAGTGCCTTAATTGATCGAGACCTGAGTGAGGGCTACCCTCAGAAAGACCATAAAGCCAAGCCTTTAAAAAGGATCAAGCTGAATGGAACAATGCTCAGCGTCCTTTGTCTTCGCTGGGCAAATATAAAGAAATTGGTCGAAACTGACGGTCAACAGGAATAAATAACTTGTAAAGTAAGGAGGATAAAATTATGGATTCCATGTTCTTTGTCATTACAACCCTAGTCAGCACCGCTGTAGCTATCAGCGATCACATTGCTTATCAACATATCTACCACGCACCGATGTGGGCTTGCATCGTGTTCGCAGTTCCTTCCCTTGCTGAGGCTGACGCTCTTAGCTACCAATACTACAACATGATTGCAAGCAAATATAAATTAATTCCCATGGAACTGCCCGGAATTGGTGCTTACGTTATAGAGAACAGTGCGGAAATCAAGAGGCATAAGACCGCCATTACGCAAAGTGTAAGCCCGTCTGAAAGCAGAAGCGCTTACGTACCGAACCAGCAGCTGTGGGGGACGCCTTCAGCAGAAAATGGTTTCTGGATCATTACCTTCGCCAATGGATATACGTTTACCAGAGCCGAAAAAACGGGCGTAATGCTTTCTCTTCTCAAGAACCCCAATTATTTTTATGGGAAGGCAGCCAGGGTATCCCTAGCGCCTGCAGAGGAGGCTGAGCGATTCGCTTATCAGTGCTATGTTCACCGGTTCTATGCCAGATATTCTGCACAACAATATCGGGTACCATGTCCATCAGCTCCGCTGAAGTTGGGAGAGGTATTTATTGACCCTGATTATCTAAAGCGAGAAGAAGATAGGGTAGTGCCTGATACAATGAAAAAATTTCGGGAATACGGCTTATTTTAAACTGTAGTAGCGTCCTGGCCTGAAGGTCAGGAACATCTAGACGAATGGAGGAAAAATCATGAATAGTTTTGATGCAGTTAAAGATAAAGAAGTAACTAGCAAAGCAAAGGATTCTAACAAGAAACGTCCTGTCATCGTAGTAGTTGCATACCAAGGTTACGGAATCTACAAAAATGAAGACGATTTCTACAGAGTTTTTTTAAACACTTTTTTACCCTACAACAAAGATATGCGGTACGAAGCCAGATTCGCCGACACCTACGAAGAAGCTTTGGCTTATGGCAAACAAAAAGTGGCTGATTTTCGCCGCTGGTCTGTTAGTGATATTAAAAATCCCACCTACAAATATAACTGGTTTGAATTAATTTCTTAATTCCCCTACTCTAAAAAATCAATTCAAAGGTGGTGATGTGCAACTGTGAAAATAATAGGACGTAGGCATGGTAGAGCCCATGCTGAAGGGCTTGATGGGCCCTTCCATAAAGGAGGTGTGAATTTTTTACGTCCGAACTCATCAAGGAAAGAATGAAAGGCTATGCCCCAACTGGCAAAAGCTTTTACGACAACCGAATTGGCGAAATATCTGGGGGTCACGCCCCAGACCATCCGGAACAAATTGGCGTTAACCGCTTTAACTCCGGATACCCAGATGGCTAATGGCAGGCTGCTGCTTACTTCAGCCCAAGCTGCAGACTTCATTGCCGAATGCTATCCGAACGTGTATACTAAATTTATGATTGACTGCAATCTTCCGTTCGATGCCGGAGGGGATGATCTAATGAAGAGATTTCCGATTCCGGATACCGTCGGGAAGATCGCTAAGGTCACTGTCAAAGGTGGCAAGGTTTATTTCTATATCCGTGGGTTTCCTTTATGCTATGCCCCGGATGGAACTGAAGTTCTCTACTCTGGCGAAGGGTATTCTTCCAGGGAGGCTGCCGAAAAGGCACGCAAGAAGCTGATCAGCCAAAGAAAACGTGGTGTGTTCAGAAATAAGGCTTCTATCGCTGGTATGAAGGTTCAGCCAGCAGCTGCTCGTAGTACGAAAGCAGAGCCTGCAAAGCAAACCTACTATGACTTCTGCTATGATTTTGAAGCCAATCGGGAAATGGCCGAAAAAACAAGATCCGACTACCTCAACATTATAAAGAAGCATTTTCGCCCAGTATTTGGTCAGGTTCCCATCTCTTCTCTTTCCAAGGGAATGCTGCAGCGATTCCTGGACAGCATGGGCAGCAACGTACAAAAGACAAAGGTCATACTTAAAATGACCTGCGAACGGCTGTATGCCTTGGACTTAATTCCTGAAAATTACTACCTGAAGCTGATCCTGCCTCATAAGCAGCACCGGCCAAAACAAAAGCGGCCCCTGACACAGGACCAGGTAAAAAGGTTCCTGGCCTATTTCAAGGGCAGTCGCGTTGAGCATGCGATGTATCTGATCTTCTATACGGGCTTGCGGGAAGGTGAACTGCTAGCCCTGCAGTGGAAAGATATCGAACTGATCGATGAAGCCACTGGGCTGGTCCATGTGAATCATTCATGGGGGCTGACCCCTTCAGGGAAGTATGGTTTAAAAGCGCCAAAAACCCCTGAGAGCGTCCGTATTGTTCCCTTCCATAGCAGATATCTCGTTTCCCTTCTTAAGCACGCTAAAGCCGCAGGAAAGAGCCAATGGGTGGTAGAAAACAAGATTGGGACCGCTCCGATCGAGTTGAAGAACTTCACAAACCGTTGTTTTAAGGAAGTATCGCAAAAATTGGGTTTCGCAGAACCCATTACTTCCCATTATGCGCGGCATACCTTCATTTCAAACCTGGCCAATAAGAACATACCTCTTCCAGAGATTGCAAAATTAGCCGGGCATACGACGACCGAAATGGTCATGAGGGTTTATGCGCATCCATTTGATGAAATTACGACAGATATTACCGCAGTTTTGCACCTGTACGAGTAAATAGAAAATGGCTTACAGGACGCCTGAGAATAGCGTTCTGTCCAGTTTTTTACCCAATATTTTTTGTACTTTTTTTGGCCTAATTTTTGGTACCAAAATGGTGCAAAAACGCCGGTTTTGAGCAAAATTATATAAGCAAAAAAAATACCCCATGCGGCCCGCAAAGCCGCATGGAGACTAGGTTTTTAATGGAGCTACTGATAGGATTCGAACCTACGACCCTCTCATTACGAATGAGATGCTCTACCAGCTGAGCTACAGTAGCATCAACAGTAGAATCTTATCA
>OMUE01000053.1 GCA_900314165.1 uncultured Acidaminococcus sp. | reverse complement strand
GGCAGCGCTGCCAGTTCCATTTTTCCAAGAATATCGCTGAACTGGCACCTAAAAAATACCAGGTTGCGCTTCGAGCTGACCTGAATGCACTTTTCCAAGCAAAAACAATGCAGGAGGCCGTTCAGAAGCGAGACGATATTCTTGAATCTTATGGTGACGTTGCAGAGAGAGCGATGAAATGTCTGGAAGATGGGTTTGAAGATGCGATGACTGTACTGCTGCTACCAATAGGGATGAGACGATTCTTCCGAACATCCAACCACATTGAACGCATAAACAGAGAGCTCAAGCGGCGTTCTGGCGTCATCGGGGTATTTCCGAATGAAACTTCGCTGATGCGGTTGATTGGCTCAACCCTGATTGAACTGAATGAAAAACGTCAGGCCGGCAAGGCCGTTTTTTCCGCAAAAAGCTATGCGGAGATGATGGCATCTAATACGCCGTCTGAACTGAGAAGAGCCGCTATCCGGCAGCAAAATATGGCGGCAGCATAGTGTTTTGAATACCTAAAGGAAATTTACACACAAATATGGACTTGACTCTATCATCTATCTTCTATCATCTTTAATTTTTAGGCAAAACACGCTATACTATAAGAAATACGTTGTTATAACAACAGGAGAAAACCATGGATACAAACTTTTTAACAAAGACGCCTTTGTTCCAACATGTGCCTGCTGCAGAACTACAGGGGCGCATGGCTTGTCTCGGCGGCGTAGAACGCCATTTTGAAAAAGGAACGTACATTCATTATGCTGGGGATATTGTGACCACAGTAAGCCTGGTGTTATCAGGCCTGGTCCAGATAGAGCATATCGATGTGTGGGGTAACAGGACGCTGCTGGGGGAGACGGAGCCCGGTTCTTTATTTGCCGAAGCCTATGCCTGTGCCGCCGGCGAACCTCTGCAGGTCAACGTGCTGGCCGTGGAAGATACCACCGTACTTATGATGGACCTGGCGAAAGTCACTCACACCTGTTCCCGCAGCTGTCCCCAGCACCAGCAGATTATTGAAAATCTGCTGCACATCCTGGCCTACAAAAATCTGGCCCTGTCCCGGCGCATCCTCCATACTTCATCTAAATCTATCCGGGGCAGAGTCCTGTCCTATCTGTCCTTTTTAGCGGCCAAACAGAAAAAATCCACCATCGTCGTACCTTACAACAGGCAGGAAATGGCAGACTATCTCAGTGTGGACCGCAGTGCCCTCAGCAGCGAGCTCAGCAAAATGCAGAAGGAAGGCATCCTGACCTATCATAAGGACCAGTTCCAGCTATTGAAAGATCCGGAGGAATAAAGACATGAAAGAACAAGCAGTTATAGCTGCTATGGTCGGCAGTCAGCAGCCTGTAGAGACACATCCTTTTGCGCCATTCCTGCCTAAGAACAGCAAGGTACTTTTACTTGGGACTTTTCCACCGACGGAAGAGAAACGAGCTATGGATTTCTATTACCCGAATTTCCAAAACGATATGTGGAGGATTATGGGATTGATTTTTGCCGGAGACTCTGATGCTCTGCGCAAAGGAGAGGAAAAAGCTTTCGATGCGGGCAAAATCAAAGCTTTGTGTACAGAGAAAGGCATCGCCCTTGGTCCTACAGTTCTCACGGCCCGCAGGGAAAAAGGCAATGCCTCGGATAAATTTTTACAAGTTATAGAAGAAGCGCCGCTGGCTGCCATGCTGGTGCTCTTGCCTGAGTGCCACGCTCTGGCTGCTACGGGAGAGAAAGCGGCCTCCATCGTGCTGAACCAGTGCAAGGAACCCCCAAAGATGCCGAAAACCGGTGAAACCGTTGCCATCACACTCGCAGCCCTCCCTGGCCGAAAACTGACGCTTACAAGACTGCCCTCCACATCAAGAGCTTATCCACTGAAACTTGAAAAGAAGAAAGAGGCATATGGAAAGTTCTTTAAAAAGATTGGAATTCTATGATTCTTTGATAAAATCGCTAACAATCGCACGTAATTTTCTAACCCCCGACAACAGGTTCTATCATCTAACATCTGTCATCTCTGTCATCTCTCCCCAGCTGCACTCTTGACTCTCCGTCCAATCTGTGGTAGAGTGTATACAAAATTTCATAGACTTTGCAATGATAAGAAGAGTACCTTTTCGAAGGGGCACAGAGAGCTTCCGTTGTGGTGAAAGGAAGAGCCTGGGTAAAAGGGAACATGGCCTTGGAGCGTGAAGACTGAACAACAGTAAGGAATCCGGGTGTGCCCGTTACAGCACTGGAGTATCCGCCTTAGGGCGTGTACTTGAGAGGCCTGGCAATGCCAGGCGAAGCCGGGTGGTACCACGATGCTTTCGTCCCTGCAGGGACGAAGGCTTTTTTGTTATAAGAAGGAGTGTGTTGCATATGCCGATTAAGATTGACAGCCATTTATCCGCTGTTGCCAAATTGGAAGAAGAACAGATCGTCACCATAGATAACGACAGAGCCGCTACCCAGGATATCCGTCCCCTGCGAATCCTGATCCTGAACCTGATGCCCCTGAAAAAACCCACGGAACTGCAGCTGCTGCGGCTTTTAGGCAATTCTCCCCTGCAGCTGGAAGTGGATTTCTGCCGCCCTGTGAGCCGCATTGGTACCCATACGGACAATTCCTACCTGGAAACCTGTTATCTGGAGTACGATGAGATCAAAGATCGCTATTATGACGGGTTCATCGTTACCGGGGCTCCTGTGGAAAAGATGGAATTTGAAGAAGTGGAATACTGGCCGGAAATCGTAGCTTATTACGAATGGGCCCGGACCCATGTGTTCTCTGTGCTAAATTACTGTTGGGGCGCCCAGGCCGGACTGTACTATTACTACGGTGTCCACAAACGGCTGCTGGATAAGAAACTGTGCGGCATCTATCCCTATGGCCTTACGGTCCGCAGCCATCCGCTGCTGCGGGGGTTCGATGATCGCTATTTCATCCCTCAGTCCCGCTATACTTCCGTGGACGATAGCGCCGTGGACGGTTCTCCGAAACTGGAAGTGCTGAGCCGCAGCGTGGAAAATGGTATCAACATCTGTTGCAGCCACGACATGCGCCATATCTTCGTCATGGGCCACTTCGAATACGACCGGAATTCCCTGCAGGACGAATACATCCGTGACAAAAAGAAGGGCCTGGATCCTGAGATTCCTCAGTTCTATTATCCGGACAACGACAGCAGCCAGCAACCCTGCTTTAAGTGGTGCAGCTATGCCCACTTGTTCTACCTGAACTGGCTGAACATGGTATACCAGGAGACTCCGTACAATCTGACGAGACTGGAAAGAAAGGATTCCTGAGTTGGCCATGGAAACAGGAAATCTGACAGGGGAGAGGGATGCCCGCTATATGGGCATTGCCTTAGATGAAGCCCGGCAAGCAGCTGCTATAGGAGAGATTCCTGTGGGAGCCGTGCTGGTGGTAGGCGGTGAAATCGTGGCACAGGCTCATAATGAGCGGGAGACCACCCACGATGCCACGGCTCATGCAGAAGTGCTGGCTATCCGGAAAGCCTGCGCCAAACTGGGCCGCTGGCGGCTCAGCGATGCTACGCTGTATGTGACACTGGAACCCTGTCCCATGTGTGCCGGGGCCATCTGGAATGCCCGGATCGGCAGGGTGGTGTATGGAGCTTATGACAGCGCTGCTGGGGCCTGTGGCAGCCAGTTCCACATCCTGGCTCAGCCGGCCCTGCACTGTAATACGCAAGTGACGGCAGGTGTCCGGGAACAGGAATGCCTCCGGCTGCTGCAAGATTTTTTGAAAGCCAGACGGTAAATATGGTATAATAAAATTCTCATGGATGGGTGTCCGAGTGGTCGAAGGTGCTTGACTCGAAATCAAGTATACCGCAAGGTATCGAGGGTTCGAATCCCTCCCCATCCGCCAATTTAAAAGGTAAAGAGGCTGTGAAAAGATAAGTCTTTTCACAGCCTCTTTTGTATGTCCTTGCATTAAAGACAACAGTCTACCAATTTGGCGCTCGTTTATCTTCAAAAAAAGTGAATATATATTGAAAAAACTCCAGTATACAAGCCGTTGTATTCGGAATACAATATTCTTATCTTGTATTTACTCCATTTCATTGACATTTACAATCTTGACATCTATAATTGATTTTACGTCACATATATGTTGCTACATCGAATATAATATACGTTTTATAGTAGACGGCAACGATCTTTGAAAGAAGGTGCATTTCTCTATGTGTAGAATCGGCTCTATAAAGAGTAAAATTCCTTTCCAGCCATCCAAAGCCCTGAATCTGATGCTTCCCCAACAGGAAGGTCACGACAACTCCGGTTTTGCCATGGTCATGCAGGACTTGTACGGTGTGTTTTCCGATTATAAAGATAAACCTCTGCTGTCCCTGGCCTGCACGAAACGGGGGGCACAGCTTGTTTCTGAATATATGGACAGCCTGGGCTTTACCTTCCTGTATCAGTGGACGCCGGAAATCCATCCTCAGGAGGGCCTGGACATTCACATCATGCCCTGCTACATCTTCCGGAACTACGAATATCCCGCAGAAGCAGCCCACATGACCCAGGCTCAGAAAGAAGACCTGCTGCTGGATACCCGCCTGGCCGTCCGCAAGCTGCTGGAAGATTCCGGTGAAGGCTTCTGCTACTCCTTCTGGCCCGATGTGCTGACCCTGAAGGAAATCGGCGATCCCCGGGATATCGCTACGTACTTCGGCCTGTGGGATGATGACTGCCCTCTGGCTGCCAAATCCATCGTGGTACAGTGCCGTCAGAACACGAACTACGAAATCGTCCGCTATGCGGCTCACCCCTTCTTCCTGCAAGGCTACACCCTGTGCGCCAATGGGGAAAACACGTTCTTTACGAAGAACCGGGACTACCAGCAATCCCTGCACCGTGGTTATATCGGCTTCGAATCCGATTCCCAGTGCTTCCTGAATACTCTGCACTATGTGCACCATGAATTGAAATGGCCTCTGGTGTATTACAAACACGTGATTACGCCTCTGCCCTTTGACGAAATCGCCAAACGGCCGGATAAGAACACGTTGATTGCCATCCGCCAAAGCCTGGCCAACCTGGAAATCAACGGACCTAACACCATTATCGGTGTATTGCCCGACAATTCTATGATTACCTGCTGCGATTCCAAAAAACTCCGTCCGGTTGTCATCGGCCGCACGGCGGACACGGTAGCGATTTCCTCCGAAGTCTCCGGCATCAATGAAATCATGCCGAACCGTGATCAGAGCCTGGATATCTATCCCAATGAACGGGAAGTGGTGGTCATCGATAACAATCTGGAGGTACAGAGATGGAGACAGTAAATAGCCAAGAAATGAAGACCCAGGATCTAAGTTATAACGACTTGAACTGGAAAGTCCTATATAATTCCAGCCGCTGCATTATGTGCGGCAAATGCGTTGCCTGCTGCTCTTTCAACGCCATCAAGATGAAGATGCAGAGACGGGTGATGTGGACCTATACAGAAGGCAATCCCACACCTGTAAAGAGACAGATTACCCGTCCGTTTATCGAACAAGTCATGAGCCTGACGGATTCCTGCCGGGGCTGCGGCATGTGCGAAAAGATTTGCCCGAACCATGCTATCAACCCTGTTCGTAACCCGGACAGCCGGCAGACGTTCTTGTCCAAGGATAATGGTCCTATCAAGCGTGGTGGCCGTAACAACCTGCATAAGGAATGGACCCTGGATAAAATCGTCATCGGCCGTATTTCCCAGATGACGGACCCGTCCCTGGATGCTGCCCGCCATACGTTCGATATCCGTTCTCCGTTTGGCCGGGTGCTGTCCCCCAAGGACCTGCCCTTCAAAGTGGTAGACGGCAAGCTGATTCCTGCCGGCCATACCCCTCCTGTGCACTGGATCTATCCGCTGATTTTCTCCGATATGTCCATCGGCGCCCTGTCCACCCGGGCTTGGGAAGCTTTGGCACTGGCTGTAGGGTATCTGAATGAAAAGTGCGGGATTCCCGTACGCATGAGCTCCGGTGAAGGCGGTATGCCCGTAAAGCTCATGGAATCCGAGTACCTGAAATATTTCATCATCCAGATTGCCTCCGCTCACTTCGGCTGGAACCGCATCATCAAATGCATGCCGAAGATGGTGACGGATCCTGCAGGCATCATGATCAAGATCGGCCAGGGCGCAAAACCCGGCGATGGCGGTCTGCTGCCCAGCTCCAAGGTAGCGGAACATGTCCAGGCTATCCGCGGCGTACCCAGAGCTACCCTGTCTTCTCCTCCGAACCATCAGGGCCTGTATTCTATTGAAGAATCCGTACAGAAGATGCACATGTCCATGAACGCGGCCTTCGGTTTCCGGGTGCCTGTAGTCATCAAATGCGCTGCTTCCGCTACGTCCGTATCCGTTTATAACAACCTGCTCCGTGACCCCTACAAGATCTGTGGCGGCTTCTTCATCGACGGCCTGCAGGCTGGTACCGGTGCCGCTAACGAAATCTCCCTGGATCACACGGGCCATCCCATCGTGTCCAAGATCCGCGATTGCTACCTGTCCGCTGTAAAGCAGGGGCTGCAGGGCCAGATCCCTCTGTACGGTGGCGGTGGTATCGGTATGAGCGGCAACGCCGCAGCTGATGCCTTCAAACTCATGTGCCTGGGCGCTAACGGCGTATTCGTCGGCAAGGTCCTGCTGCAGCTGCTGGGCTGCGTAGGCAATGAAGACGGTCGCTGCAACGCCTGCAACAGCGCCAGATGCCCTGCAGGGATCTGCACTTCCGATCCCAGACTGGTAAAACGGCTGGATGTGGATAAAGGCGCTCAGAAGATCGTAGACTACGTGCTTACCTTTGATAAGGAACTGCGCAAACTCATGGCGCCTATCGGCAACAGCAGCCTGCCTATCGGCCGTGCGGATGCACTTGTATCCACGGACAAGGCGATTGCAGACCGCCTGGGCATCCAGTACGTATGCTGACACTAGGGGAGGAACACATATGCTGAAGATAGATACAATGCATGGACACGACCGGATGTCCACCCAGGATCTGCTGCTGGAAATCGAATCCGCAGTCCGGTCCGGGGAAACGGATTTTGAAATCTATGCGTCCGGGCAGCACGATATCGGCGGTCCGTTATGGTCCCCAGATGGTAAAAAACTGAACTTTCATGTATGGAATGCAGGCCAGCGGGCCGGCTCCATGTGCATGCCCAATACGGAAATCCTTATAGAAGAATCTGTCCCCGCCGATGTGGGCTGGCTGAATGCCGGCGGCATCATTACGGTCCGGGGGGATGCAGGGGATACAGCCGGCCACTGCTCTTCCGGCGGGAAGATCTTCATCGGCGGCCGCAGTGGTACCCGTACCGGTTCCCTGATGAAGCACGACCCTCTGTACGAAGAACCGGAACTGTGGATCCTAAAAAACGTAGGGTCCTTCTCCTTCGAATTTATGGGCGGTGGCAAGGCCATCGTCTGCGGCTATGACTGCGATGAATTCCTGTCCGTGCTGGGCGAACGGCCCTGCGTAGGCATGGTAGGCGGCGTGGTCTATGTCCGGGGGCCTGTGGGGCCTCATCCTGCGGACGTAAAGGCCATGGCTCTGGAAGACGAGGATATCAAGTTCCTGGACGAGAACATCGACGAATTCCTGGAACATATCGGGCAGATGAAGCTACGCCATACCCTGTCCAACTGGAGCGAATGGCATAAGCTGGTACCTGATCTGGCCAAGGAAAAGGGCGCTATCACGCCGGCTGACATCAAATTCTTCCGGGAAAACGAATGGGTGAAGGGTGGTATCTTCTCCGACGTAGCCGACGATGATAACGTGGTGTATCCGCTGGTAACTACGGGCTTGTACCGGCTGCGCATCCCCATGTGGGAAAACAGCGAGGAGCATAAATGCATAGACTGCAAGACCTGCCTGAAGAACTGTCCCAGAGGGGCTATCAGCCGGATCACCAATGATGACGGCACCTGGTATTATAAGAATGAAAAGGATAAATGCATCGGCTGCAGCTTCTGCGCTGGCATGTGCCCTCGCGAGGTGTGGGTGATGCATAACAATCCTACGGAAATCAAGATGTATTCCACGGGGGATAAGATTTAAATTAAAAGGAGCTGTGGATTTTCACAGCTCCTTCTAGTTTCGTTATGTTCCAGCTTAGTATACTGCCAGCACCTTGCCGGGATTCAGGATATCCAGCGGATCCAGCGCTTTCTTGATAGCCGTCATCATGGACAATTCACCGGGGTCTGCTAATTGAGCCAATTGCTTGACTTTTTTTGCACCGATACCGTGCTCGCCGCTGAGCTTGCCGCCCATTTTATAGATATAGGGATAGGCTTCTTCGTGGAAGTCATGGAGTGCCTTTTCCCATTCTTCATCCGTCAGGTCTCCCTTCAGGATACCGAAATGCAGGTTCCCGTCCCCTGCATGGGCCAGGGTATAGACTTTGAACGGATAGGTCTGCGCCCGTTTGGAAAGCTCGTTGATGGTCTGGGCAATCTTATCCAAAGGCACTACGAAATCGTCACTGGTCATGACCTTGCTGAGTACCCGCGTGGATTCCAAGCAGTTCTTCCGCAAGGTCCAGACTCTGTCGTCTGCTACGGAAACATCTACAGCTCCGTTAGCCCGGCACAGTTCATCCAACTTGATCAGTTTCTTATCCAATTCGTCCTGGTCAAAAGTTTCCAGGGTGAGGATGACATAAGAACCATCCTCGTAATGACCCAGATCCAGTTTGGAATAATCACTGGAAGCCCGCACGTAACTGTTGTCCATGAATTCTACGCTGGTAGGATTCAGGCCGGCGCGCAGCAGGATGGGAACAATGCTCGTTGCCTTTTCAGATTCCGTGAAGATGGCCAATACGTCTTCTTTATAAGGAGCCTTGGGCAGCAGCTTCAGGGTGCACTTCGTAATGATACCCAAAGTGCCTTCACTGCCGATGACCAGTTGATCCAGACAATAGCCTGTGGTATTCTTCTTGCTGCGGGTGCCCAGGTTGGCGATTTCCCCGTTGGGCAGTACTACTTCAATGGCGTGGACCTGGTTTCGGGTCGTACCATAGCGCACGGCTTTGTCGCCGCCGGCATTTGTTGCCAGGTTGCCGCCAATGAGGCAGCTGTCTGCACTGCAGGGGTCCCCGGCGTAGAACAGCCCGTGTTCCTGAGCCGCCTTTTGGACATCCAGGGTCCGTACACCGGCCTGGGCAATGAGGTACATGCCTTCCGGGTCCACTTTTTCAATCTTATTCAGCCGTTCCATGAGCAGGACCAAGCCGCCACAGACGGGAATGGCCCCATCGGATACGCTGGTACCGCCACTTCTGGGAGTTACAGGGAACTTATATTCATTAGCCAGCTTCATGATGGCGGCTACCTGTTCCGTGGTGTCCGGAGCTGCCACTACGTCCGGCATATGGAATTTCCGGGGATCATTTTCCTCGTCCGTCTGGTACCGTTCCAGAGTGTCCGGATTCGTCCAGACATATTTCTCTCCTACAATGTCTTTTAATGCGGCGACAACTTCCGCCGTTACAGGATTATACGTTTTCATTCTACCTTGCTGCCTTCCTTCAAAATGTTTAGTGTATACAATTTTATGCCTTCTATAGCAGAATTTCAATATGGCTGATTAAAAGAATTTGAATTTAGCAGCTCTGGATAAAAATTTTCTGCCCTTGTTTTCTACAAATAAAAGGAGCTATGAAAAATGAATTTCATAGCTCCTTTCCATTGGCAAGTGACGAGTGACAGAAGGGTCTGTTGCAGTTATTTAATATACTTTTTTCGTCACTAGCTAAAGATAGCCCATTGCTACTGTAATAAACATTGGTAAGAGTGAAACGTTGCTTCCTCGGAGGCCCGCTATGGTCGGTGTGGGCCCACTGGCCTAGCAAACACTTGGCAAACTCTTGGATAATCGCTAATCCATGACAACATCGCGAAACACGACCAATTGACCTACACTGACCAAGAGTCTCAGGCCCTGTCACCAGCGTGACTGTTTTTGTGGCGTGAAGCAGTTCACAAATTCACCGCGTCCGTTGATCCGGCGACGGTTTTATGCCGGTCATAAGGACGATGAACAGTGAAATTGTGAACTGTAGCCACAAAAATGCGGAGCGACGGCGACAGGGCCTGAGGCGTCGGGAGAAACGTTCTGGTACGGACAACCTTTGGCCAGTAACGAGTGACGAAAAAGGGGCTGTTGCAGTTAAATAACTGCAACAGCCCCTTTTTCGTACATTTTTTAAATTGATTAAGCAGCTACCATCTTGTGATGCTGGTCGTGTTCCATGGACAGGGGACGGTTGAAGTCCACTGCAGGCCAGTTGCCACAGAAGTAACCGATGGCGATGTAAATCAGGCCCAGGATATCTTTAGCCTGGATTTCCATGCCGCTGATCATCAGTGCAGGTGCACTTTCCTGACGCCATGCCAGGCAGAAGATGCCCAACAGGATGAACAGCACTCCTTCAATCATAGATTCAAAAGCTTTATGGTCATTATATTTGAGTTCCATAAATAACTACCTCCTTAACTTTCTGGATACAGTATACTTCAGAAAGCTCATTGCAGGAAGCGCGAGTCATGCAATATAATGATGTAAGACTTGCAACACAAAAACACATTTAAAGGAGGGAAGTCCGACATGGAAACAAAAAAATATCAGGCTCTGCTGAAAGCCGTAGAGCTAGGCAGCATCACGGCTGCGGCCCAGGAGCTGGACTACTCTCCTTCCGGACTGACCAGAGTTTTGGACAGTTTAGAAAAGGAATTAGGCTTTCCGGTTCTGACGAGGAGTCCACAGGGGGTAGAATTCACCCGGGAAGGAAAGGCCATCGTACCGAAACTTCGGGAGATTCTCCGCTATGAAGCCCAGATTGAAGAATATTGTGCCGCCCTTCAGGGTTTGGTCAAAGGCGAATTATACATCGGCAGCTATTACAGCATTGCTACCCAGTGGCTGCCTACCATCCTGAAGCGGTTCCAGGAAGATTATCCCGGCATCCGGGTCCATGTACAGGAAGCGGGGAATCGCAGCCTACAGGAAGCCCTGAACCAGCGGGATCTCCAGTGCTGCCTGTACAATAAACCAGAAAATTACGAAGGGGAGTGGATTCCTCTGTATTCTGACCGGTTGACGGCCTGGATTCCCAAAAATCATCCTTTGGCGAAGAAAAAAGCATTGGACCCTATGGATCTGCACGGCATGCCTTTTATAGAAGCTTTACCCCACCAAAAGACGGATACCGGGGCTTTTCTAAAGAAATACGGCGTTGTGCCGAAAATCCTGTTTACCACCAGTGATATGTACACCTGCTGGACCATGGTGGAGGCAGGCCTGGGGCTCAGTATCGACAACGAACTCAGCAGCCGCCGGTGGAGAGGCAATGTGAAGGTAGTGCCTTTCAAAGTCCCGGACCGCATAGAGCTGGGCATAGCCCTGCCCTCCATAGCCCAGGCTTCCCCGGCATTGAAGAAGTTTATAGAGTACGTGAAAAAGTATGTAAATGAAGTGAAGAGCGAAGAGTGAAGAGCGAAGAGGGCGCACTGCGCGCCCTAGCCCACTAACCCCTAGCAACTAGCCCACTAATCCCTAAATCCCAGCACTCTCTCCGGCACATCCTTCACCATGAGCGCCAGTTCTTGTTCTGTCAGGCCGGCGTCCAGCATAGTGGACAGGAATTTCTTCATAGCATCCACGGGGGTCAGGCAGCCACATTGGCCTCTGTCCGTAGATACATAGCATTGTTCAGCACCTGCAGCCTTGATATTGGCAGCCATTGCCTCAGGGCTGCAGTTTTTTGCGGCCAGATTGTACCAGCAGTGCTCGATAATGACGCCCAGGCTGGCCAGGTGGGCCTGCTGCTCCTTGTCCAAAGCGGTCAGGACGTATTCCGGATGGGTCAGTACCATGCGGACACCCCGTCTGCGGCCTTCTTCACATAGCAGGACGCTTTCTTTGGGGGACAAGTGGCCGGTAGCTAAGGTGGCATTATGCTGTTTTACCAGATCCATAATGTCGTAAACAACAGGTTTCAGGTCGTCCTGTTCGTCCAGGATCGTCAGGCCGGGGCATTGGAAGATGCTGCCCCCAACAGGACCGTAGGACAGGATGTTGGCAGAATCCCGGGTGGGCATCCAGATGATTTTCGCGCCCCGGGCCAGGGCGTTGGCCACGGCATAGGGATTCAGCCCGCCTACAGGCCAGTTCAGGGCCAGGCCACCGTAGGCTTTGGCTTTGTAAGCGGTATGGGCATTGACGAGCCTTGCCCGTACGGCCGTAGGATCATAGTGGGATTTCAGCATGATGCCGGCCATACCAGCTTCGTCCGCCCGTTTCAGCAGTTCATAGTCGTCAAAAGCCCGTGGCAGAGGTGACGGTGCCGCATGGATGTGCAGGTCATAGGCTCCTTGCAGCAGTTCGTTTATGGTTTGTTCCGTGTATGTCATGATAAATTTCCTACCTTTCCAGAATTATCCTCGCAAAAATGTAAAAACCAGCTCTACCGTCCGACAAGCAGACTTCTAACCCCTGACAACAGGTTCTATCATCTGACATCTATCATCTGCTGCTTCAATAAACGTACGATCCGCCGTTTTACTCTGGCATGCCTCTGCCTTTTGGGAAGCAGTTTTCCTCACCGGTTTATTCACCGTCAGCAGCCCGGCAATGATGTACAGCGTACCCAGAATCCCTTTGGCACCGAATACCTCGCCGAAGGCCAGGTGCCCCAAGAGGGATGCACCCAAAGGAACGATGATGCCGAACATGCTGGCTTCTTCGGAGGGGACGTACTTCTGGGCTACAGGCTGGTATGTGAAGCCGAAGCAGCTGCAGACCAGGATCTGGAAGGCCAGGGATACCCAGGTGGCCGGCTGGACGGGCATGGGAAAACCGCTTTGTAAGCCTGCTACGATCAGGCTCAGGACGCCGATGACACCCATGTGCAGCACGCCCAGAGCGAAGGGGTCGCTGCTGCGGGACGTGGTGCCCGTAAAGATGATGTACAGGGCATAGGACAGGGCGGAGAACAAGCCGAAGATTTCTCCACCGGTAAAGGCAAAGCCGGAAGCCTTCCAGGTCAGGCAGAATTCCCCTAACAGGATGAAGGCGCCGCCCAGCACAATCTTCATAGCCGGGAGCTTCCGATACCGGATGGACAGCAGGATAGGCACCAGGATGGTGTTCAGGCTTTCAATCAGGGCAATGGTATGGATGTCTGCCGTCTTCAGCCCCGTCAGTTCAAAGAACATGACGAAGAACAACAGGGTCCCCAGCAAAGCACTTTTCGGCAGGATGCTTTTATCGGCTTTCACGGCCTGGAACAAGCGCTTGTGGAAGATTACGAGCAGCAGCAGGCAGGACAGGGTGAAGCGATAGCCCGTGGTCAAAAATGGCGTCAGTTCCAGCAGGGCCAATTTGGAGAACAGGTAGGCCCCGGCCCGGGACAAGAATACGAAGATTAATAAGAGTTTGGCAGAACTTTCTTTCATAAAAGCTTCCTCCTTAATGATGAAATTATTATAGCAAAAGCATTGCATTGCAAGAATAGCGAAATACACACTACAGCTATGCAATAGATACATAAGCCTTGCGAGATGTACCTTACCACTATCTTTCAGATTATAAGGTGAAATCTATCATCTGTTTTCCACTGCCGATGCTTCTGAACAGCGTAAAAAAGAAGAGGCCGTTGCAGTTAGCAAATTTTTGCCGCCTTCAACAGCCTTCTTTTTATTTTCCTATGCTAGTTATTTTTGTTATATACAATCAATTTTTCTCTAAAGCTACTGCCGTCTGATCTACGGCGGTGTAGCCATCGTTGATCAATCCTTCGCCACGGGCAACGCAGATGGTACCTACCATGTCACCGGTTACATTGATTGTGGTGTGAGCGATATCTACAATCTTATAGATACCGGCAATAAGTGCGGCCACGTCCACGGGCAGGCCCATGGTATTCAGCAGCATGATGGTCATTACGATACCGCCACCAGGAATGCCGGGGGAACCTACGGACAGCAGGGTTGTGAGAATGACCGTAATGATTTCCTGGTAAATCGTCAGAGGAATGCCGTAAATTTGGGAAGCGAATACCACAGTGATGGCATAGAACGCAGCAGCGGCATTCATATTCACCGTAGCACCCAGAGGCAGGGAGAACCCGTACAATTCTTCATCGATTTTGAATTCCTTGTCTGCAATGTTCATCGTTACAGGCAGGGAGGCAGAGGAACTGGTGGTAGAAGCGGTCATGGCCCACAGCGGCAGGATCTTTTTCATGAAAGAGGTAAAGGAAACTTTGCCCCAGATCTTTAACATGAAGGAATACATGACTAAAACGATGACGACACTGTTCAGGTAATCGGCAAAGATGAATTTTCCCAGGGGACCGAATACTTTGACACCATATTTCCCGGTCGTGCAAGCCATAAGGGCACCTACACCGTAGGGAGAGAAGTCCATGACGATAGCCGTAATCTTGTACATGATTTCAGAGCATTCGTTCACAATAGCATGAACGTGTTTTACCTTATCTCCCAGAGCCGTCATAGCTACACCAACAAAGCCGCAAAATACGATGATAGGCATCATGGAACCCTTCACCAGGGAGTCAAAGATGTTGGAAGGAATCATGGACAGCAGCGTTGCCGTAATGGAAGGCATTTCTTTGGCCTTGTAAGCGGTATTAGCAGCAGATTCCAGAGTAAAGCCATAGCCGGGCTGTAACAAGTGCCCCACGGCGAGGCCGATGAATCCGGAAATAGCCGTTGTCAGAAGATAGACGAATAATACCTTGCCACCGATTCTTTTCAGCCTGTCCATATCCGTAATATTTGTAATGCCGCCGATAATTGAGAAGAATACCAGAGGAACCGTAATCATCTTGATCAGGGACAGGAATAAATCCCCTATGAATTGGATGGCCAGTACTTTTTCTCCAAAGATCAGCCCTGCTGATACGCCTAAGACAAAGCCAATAAACACCTTTGCCGATAACCCAAGTTTCTTTCCTTTCACCTTCATAAAAATCCCCCCCTCAAAACTATCTGTAATCTGCACAACATATAAACCGAACATTTACTGTGCTTTAATCTATATTGTTTTGCATGCGATAAGTATACTATGAACGGTTTGAGGGTTCAATACAAATAGAACAATTAAACTATACGCATTTTTTAAGGGAACTATCGCGTTTTACGATAGTTCCCTTAAAAATACTGTATACTTAATGCACTTTATATTTTTGTAATAGATTGTACAATAAGACAGAAATGTCTAAAACCGAACATTCGAGACTTCGTATCTGCTTAAACCTTATCTCTGGCTGCAGACTTTCATAACGGTTGACTGGCCTTTGGTATGGGCTGGGAAAATAGAGACTTTTTTCGTCGGCTTATTGACGTAGAAGATCCCTCCCAGGATGCAGAAGGCACCAAACAGGCCCAGGGTTCCCAGGGTTTCGTGGAAGATGACGGCACCCAGGAAGACGGAGAACAGGGGATTCAGGGAGCAGAGCATGGCCGTATCTTCTGCGGATACATATTTCTGGGCTACGGGCTGGAACGTGAAGCCAAAGCAGCTGCACATGAGAATCAGGACGGCCAGGGCCAGATAGGTGGAGGACTGCTGAGGCAGGGCCAGGCTGCCTCCTTCGAAAACGGCACTGGCGCCAAAGCTCAGGATGCCCAGCACGCCCATCTGCAGCACGCCGACGGAGAACCCATCCGTATTCTTAACGATGACACCGGTAGCGATGATGTACAGAGCATAGAAGAAGGCAGCGCCTAAGGCATACATTTCACCTACAGAGAAATGGAGTCCGCTTTTCGGAGAGTACGTCAGGCCGAACACGCCCAGGATAATCAGGGCACCGCCCATAGCAATCTTCTTGGACGGCAGCTTTTTCTGGTACAGAGCCAACAGCAGGGGAACCTGGATAATGGCCGTGTTTTCCATGAGGGCAGCCATGTGCACATCCGCGGTTTCCAGGCTGTACATTTCAAAGATCATGGTGATGAACAGACTAATGCCCAGCACTAAGCTTTTCCAAAGAATGGTATGGTCCAACTTCAGCTGGCCGTACAACCGCTTGGCGAATACAGCCATGAGCAGCAGGCAGGCGATAGTAAAACGGTATCCCAAAATCAGGAACGGGGATAATTCTTGTAAGGCAATCTTGGAAAATACATAAGCGCTGGCCCGGGTCAGGATAACCAGGATCATCAATATCTTTGCGGCTTTTGTGTTCATACCAATCGCTCCTTTATTTCTTGAAGTGATTTTAGTATATACGATATGGTGAATTGCGGGAATAGCAAGATAAACAATACTACTATGTAGAAAATACATGATATCTAGTGTCTAATCCCTAATCCCTAATCCCTATCTTCCTATCCCCTAAATTTGTTTGTGCAAATTTGCAGGATACTATATAATGAATTAAACTTTCCGGCAAAACAGAATGGGGTGGGCCTATGGATATGGAGTTTTATCGCAATTACATTGCCATCGTAGAACAGGGCACGCTGACAGCTGCGTCTAAAGAACTGCACATTGCCCAATCGGCTCTTAGCAGCCAGTTGAAAAAATTCGAGGACGAGTATGGCACGCCCTTATTCATCCGCAGTGCCCGCCATATGGAGCCGACTACCGCAGGGCGCATCCTGTATGACAAGGCTAAAAATATGGTAGCACTGGAAGATGCTGCCCACCGGGAAGTCCAGGCCTGCAAAGAAGGCAATCTGGGTACGGTGCGCCTCGCCATGACCCAGGCTTACCCGGATGCTGAAATGGAAAAGCTGCTGACCAGCTTCCGCTTGGAAAATCCCAATATCCGGTTCGAATTCTACGAATACAGTTCCTATGAAATCATAGAGCTGCTCCGTGCCGGTGTAGCAGAAATCGGTATCGTCCGTACTTCCGGAGTGCTGCCCCCTGATATCCAGGAGAAGATCCGGATCCAACAGAAATTATACGTATACTGCCGGTACCAGAATCCCTGGCTTTCTCCTATTGCGGAACAAGTGCCCCTGTCCGCCCTGGACCAGCGGCCCCTGGCCATTTCCCGGGGCTTTGTGGATGTACTGAAAGATGTGTTCCAGCGGGCAGACGTGCATCCACAGATCATGAGCATTTCTACGTCCCGCAGTAAAGCCGTCATGTGGACGAAAGCGGGGGAGGCCATGGCCATCGTCTGCCTTGGGAATGTAGAACCGGCGGATAATGCAGAATATTTTTATCGGCCCTTGTATGATTCCGATGAGCTGGTCCGGAAAATGCTGAATCCGATCCGCTTCTTCGCCGTCAAAAAAGACAGGGTCCTTTCCGCAGCTGCCAGGAAATTCCTGGCATACTGTGAAACCTTTTATGGTGTGAAAAAGACAGACTGAAAAAGTCTTCATAAAATATAAGAGTTTTCCCGTGCAACTATCACAAAATGTGCTAGTTGCCTTTTTTATTGTCAGGAAAAAGGAAAAATTTCAAGACTATATTCCAAAAGAGACCAATTTTTTAAACTTAAGTGAATAAATATCTCGCTTTATGATAGAAACAATAAAAATTGAATGTTTTTATTATAGATTGACTGGTGATAGCATAAGGACAACAAAAGTTTGCAGAAAACACTGATAAACCAGGTTGACTTTGGAGGGAGAAATATGGCTGGAAAAAAGACATTGGAGTTCTCACTGAACAAATCTTATTGTAAATCCTGTGGCATCTGCTATGGGAATTGCCCTAAAGAAGTGCTGGCACCGGATGAAGATGGCAGACCGAAGGTCGTAAACAGAGATGCCTGCATCCTGTGCAAGCTGTGCGAATACCGCTGCCCGGATTTTGCTATTAGAGTGGAGGGACGTTGACATGGATAAAAGAGAAATGATTATGACAGGGAATGAAGCCTGTACCCGCGGTGCCCTGGCTGCCGGCATGAACTTCTTTGCAGGCTATCCTATTACACCGGCTACGGAAATTGCGGAAATGTCTTCCGCCCTGCTGCCTCAACGGGGTGGCAAATACATGCAGATGGAAGATGAACTGGGCTCCATCGCAGCTGTACTGGGCGCTTCCACGGCAGGCGCTAAAGCGATGACGGCTACCAGCGGCCCGGGCATCTCCCTGATGCAGGAAAACCTGGGTTACGGCATCATCGCTGAAATCCCCTGCGTCCTTGTGGACGTTATGCGTCAGGGCCCCTGTCAGGGCGTTGCCACGGTGCCGGCTCAAGGGGACTTTATGCAGTCCCGTTGGGGCACCCACGGTGACCATCCCATGATCGTGGTGGTACCTAACTCTGTAGCAGAAGTCTATACGGAAACCATCAGAGCTTTCAATATGGCAGAAACCTACAGAACTCCTGTAATGATCCTCAGCGATGCTACTCTGGCTCACATGAGCGAAAAAGTCCATCTGCCGGATCCTGCTACGCTGAAGATTGTGAACCGGAAGAAACCTACCTGTGATCCTTCTGAATACCTGCCGTTCCACAATGAATCTAATGAAGTTCCGGCTATGGCTTCCTTCGGGGATGGCTACCGTTGGTTCGTCAGCGGCATCATCCATGATGACACGGGCTTCCCTGTAACGAATAATCCTCAAACCATTACGGATTCCATCAATCATCTGATGGGCAAGATCAATGACAACCTGGCCGATATAGAATCCTACGAAGAATACGCTACGGAAGATGCAGATATCATCCTGCTGTCCGCCGGCCTCGTCTCCCGTTCTGCTAAAAACGCTGTAATGCAGGCCCGGAAACAGGGCATCAAGGTTGGCCTGTTCCGTCCCATTACGCTGTGGCCGTTCCCTGAAAAACGGTTCTCTGAACTGGCTGCTAAAGCCAAAGTCGTGATGACCTGCGAAATGAACGAAGGGCAGCTGGCCGAAATTGCGGCAAAATATGTGAACCGGGAACAGAAGCTGGTGCCTGTGACCCAGAACAATGGGACCATGATCAAAGCTGAAAAGGTACTGGCAGCAATCAAGGAGGTAGGCTGAAATGGCAGCACATGTATTTGATGAATTTTTAAGACCGGACAAACTGAAGACGATGTGGTGTCCCGGCTGCGGTAACGGTATCGTGCTGCAGGCCATTATCCGGGCCCTGGGTGAATCCGGCGTAGACAGAAACAAGATCGTGGTGGTTTCCGGTATCGGCTGCTCCAGCCGTGCTGTGAATTACCTGGATGTATGCGGGCTGCATACGATGCATGGCCGTGCTATGGCCTTTGCCACCGGCGTCAAGATGGCTAACCCGGAACTGACCGTTGTGGTCATTACCGGCGATGGTGACTGCACTTCTATCGGTGGCAACCACTTTATCCAGGGCTGCCGACGCAATATCGACCTGACGGCCGTGGTCTTCAATAACGAAAACTATGGTATGACCGGTGGCCAATATTCTCCTACGACTCCTGTGGGCTCCATGACGAAGACCTCCGTCTATGGCAGCTACGAACCTCCCTTCGACGTATGCAAGCTGGCTGAAGGTGCCGGCGCTACGTACGTAGCCCGTGGCCTGACCTACCAACCTGTCCAGCTGAAAAACCTGATCCTGAAAGGGATCCGGCACAAGGGCTTCTCTGTCATCGATGCCATGAGCGACTGCCCCAGCCTGTATGGCCGCTTGAACAAACTGGGCGATGCTGCTTCTATGATGAAGCGGTGGGCCAACCTGGCAGTACCCACTGCCAAAGCCAAACAGATGACTCCGGAAGAGCTGGCCGGCAAGGTGGTTTACGGAGAATTCGTCAATACGGATGCACGGGTAGAATATACGGCAAATTACGCTCAGGTTATTGCTAAAGCACAGGGGGGTAAATAAAATGGCCAACCAACATTATGAAATGAGATTCGGCGGCAGCGGCGGCCAAGGCATGATGCTGCTGGGAGATGTGATGGCTCAGGCAGCAGGTATCAAGGAAGGCAAGGAAATCGTCCTGCTGAAATCCTACGGCCCTGAAGCTCGTGGCGGTGCCTGCCGCAGTGAACTGATCATCGGTACGGAAACTATCGACTATCCTGTACTGACCCATCCGGATTTCGTCCTGGCCATGTCCCAACTGGCCTGCGACCAATATACGAAAGATATGGACCAGGAAGATGGCGTACTGCTGGTGGACAAGACTCTGGTCAAGAAAGTGCCTGACACGGTGAAGCATGTGTATGCCATTCCCCTGACGGAACTGGCAGAAACGACTACCGGCAAAATCATTACGGCTAACGTCGTAGCCCTGGGCGCCATCAGCGTCCTCAGCAAAGGGGCAGCTCCGGAATCTGTACTGCAGGCAGCCCTGGAACGGTTCCCGGCTAAAGTCCACGAAATGAACAAGAAAGCCTTTGCAGCCGGTGAAGCTGCAGCCAAGGCTCTTCTGTAACAGGAGGCTTTTCTATGGAACGGATTGCAGCAGCCTTACAGAATAAGATGATGACGGCTGACCAGGCCGCTCAGTTTATTAAGACGGGGATGACCATCGGCATGAGCGGTTTTACGCTGGTTGGTTACCCGAAAGCCATACCCGCTGCTCTGGTAAAGAGCGGCCATGCCCGGGAACTGACCATCTGCATCGGCGCCTCTACCGGCGACGGACTGGATGGCGCTATGGTACGGGCCGGCCTGATCAGGAAACGGTACTCCTATCAATCCAACAAAGATATGCGGAACGCCATCAATGCCGGCACTGTCGGGTATAGCGATATGCATGTGTCCCAATTCCCCCTGTACGTGAATCAGGGGGTGGGGCCCCATATGGACATGGCTGTCGTAGAATGCACGGCTGTGACGGAGCAGGGTATCATCCCTACGGCCTCCGTAGGCTGTATGGATGCTGTGGTCCGCAAAGCAGATAAGGTTATCCTGGAAGTCAATGATTCCATCCCTCTGGGCCTGACTGGTATGCACGATATCTTTGAAATCGGCCTTCCCCCTCACGCACAGCTTATGCCCATCCAGAAGCCTTCTGACCGCATAGGGGACACCTTTATCCCTTGTCCTCCTGAAAAAATTGCAGCCATCGTCCTCACCCATACGCCTGACCAACCCGCCAAGTTCAAGCCCATTACAGATACGGCCAAGCGCATCGGTGAGAATGTGGTGAACTTCCTGAAAGGGGAAATCGCTGCAGGGCGGCTGCCGGAAAATCTGGGACCGATCCAATCCGGTGTCGGGTCAGTAGGCAATGCCGTACTCAGCTGCCTGACCACCAGCGGTTTCAAGGGCCTGGATATGTACACGGAAGTCATGCAGGATGCCGCTTTGGGACTCATCGAAAAAGGTGTGTTCAACAGCGTATCCACCAGTGCTGTATCCCTGAAAGAAGAATCACGGCAGTATTTTTACAATCATATAGATGAGTTTAAAAACAAAATTGTCATCCGGCCTCAGGAAATCTCCAATCATCCTGCCGTGATTCGCCATTTGGGTGTCATCGCCCTGAACACCCCTATTGAAGTGGATATCTATGGCAATGTAAATTCCACTCACATCATGGGCTCTGCCATCATGAATGGGATCGGTGGCAGCGGCGACTTTACCCGGAACGTCCGGCTGAATATCTTCGCTACGGAATCCATTGCAAAAGGCGGGGCGATTTCCTGCCTGGTGCCCATGGTATCCCATGTGGATCACACGGAACACGATGTCCAGGTCATTGTGACAGAACAGGGTGTAGCAGATCTGCGCTGGAAGACGCCCCAGGAAAGGGCAGAACTGCTCATCGAAAACTGTGCTCATCCGGACTATCGTCCTATGCTGCGGGACTATTTCGAGCACGCCAAGAAAGTGGCGAAAGGCCAGCAAACCCCTCATGACCTGCGACTTGCACTTTCCTGGCACCAACGTTTCCTGGATACAGGGAGTATGAAGTAAACAATGGTAAAAAAGACGTTAGACGTGAGACGTTAGAAGTTAGTATGCTCCGCACGTACCTTTTACAGGCACGGCCAGAGGCCACTAATGGCTAACGTCTACCATCTAACGTCTTTTTTGACGATTCCCATACACCAAGCCTACCACAATAAGGCAGGTGCCCAAAAGGCCCATGAAGCCCAAGACTTCGTGAAATACGAAATGGCCCAGCAAAGTGGCGAATAAGGGACCAATGGCACAGAACAGGTTGGCTTCTTCTGAAGGGATGTAGCGTTGGGCTACGGGCTGGAAAGTAAAACCGAAGCAGCTGCACAAAAGAATCTGGATAATGAGGGCTGTCCAGGTGGTTTGGGACTGGGGCAGGGGGATGGAACCTGTGAACAGCAGGGAAGCAGCAAAGCTCAGCACACCGATAACGCCCATCTGCAGGATGCCTAAAGCGAATGCATCGCTTTTCCGGGCCGTGATGCCTGTGAAAATGACGTACAGGGCATACGTAAAGGCCGAACACAGGGCAAAGATTTCGCCGCCGGTAAAGGCAAAGCCTTCCGGAGTCCAGGTCAGGCAGAAGATGCCGGAGAAAATCAGGATAGTTCCCAGGATAATATTCCTGGTAGGTAGTTTTCTGTAAGCCAGGGATAACAGTAGGGGAACGAGGATGAGGGAAGAGCTTTCCAGCAAAGCTACCGTATGGACCGCTGCTGTTTTCATGCCCGTCAGCTCAAAGCACATCATAAAGAATAGCAAAGTTCCCAAAAGGAGACTGTTCTTCCAGAGGCTTTTGTCCTGCTGAAGCTGCATCGCAATCCTTTTTGCAAACAGCAGGCATAGCAACGCACAGGCCAGGGTAAAGCGATAGCCGATGGCCAGGAACGGGGACAATTCGCCCAGAACGATTTTGGAAAATATATAGGCACTGCCCCGGGATAAAAATACCAGGGTCAGCAGGATTTTTGCGGCTTTGGTTGTCAAAATACCACCTTCTCTTGGAATGATGGATTCATTATATAGTAAAAACAGGACTGTGAAAATCACAGCCCTGTTTTGAATTTAAAACGGCTCTGCCAGCCCCACCACCGTGCTTCGCACGGTTCCCCTCCCCTTCGGGGATGACGAGTCTGCCGACAAGCAAGTTTCTAACCCCCGACAACAGGTTCTATCATCTGACTTCTGTCATCTCCTCCAGGCAATCACTGCGCAAACTTCAGCAAAACGCCTACAACGGCAGAAATGCCCAGGAACACAATGGGATGAACCTTGTTGAACTTCTTCATAAGAACAAACAGGATGGCGGCCATGATGATGGAGCGCCAATTGAACATCTGGCCATAGTTGCCGGCTTTCCAGGCTTCCGGATATAACAATGTCACCCGGGCTACGATAAAGCAGGCGGCGGCAATCAGTCCCGCAGAAGCAGCCCGCAAACCATACATGATGGCTTTTACATAAGGACTGTCACCAAACTTCTTTAAAGCCTGGGACACAATCAGGATGACGATGATGGAGGGGGTAATAAGCCCCAGCGTAGCGATGCAGGCACCCGGCAGTCCTGAAATATGGTACCCTACATACGTGGCCGTATTGACGCCGATAGGTCCGGGAGTGGATTCAGACACAGCAATCATATTCAACAGGTCCAGTTCCGTGAACCAGCCGGTTTTCACAGCCAGCTTGGCCAGGAAGGGGATCGTAGCCATGCCGCCGCCGATGGCGAACAGGCCGATTTTAAAGAATTCCCAATACATTTGTAAGAGCAACGGCATTACAGCTCACCTCCTGCTTTTTTGGCACCCAGGCCGATGAGGCCGGCGATGATGACAAGATAGGCAGGAGAAATATCCGTCAGGATATTCACCAGCATGATGACCAGGAATAAGCAAACCGTCAATTTATCGATAACGGCTTTTACGGCCAGCTTCTTGACAGCATTAAAAATCAAGACACAGACGCATACCCGGATGCCCCCAAAGGCATCTTTCACAGCCTGGATATCTGCAAAATTGCTTAAGAATGCGGCAATAATGCTGATGATGACCAGGGACGGGAACGTTACACCGAGCGTGGCGACGATGCCGCCCAGGTTTCCTTTCTCTTTGACACCTACGAAGGTAGCTGTATTGACGGCGATGACCCCGGGAGTGCACTGACCGATGGCAAAGTAGTCAGCTATTTCTTCTTCCGTAGCCCATTTATGCTTTTCAACGACTTCAGCCTGCAGCATTGGCAGCATGGCATACCCACCGCCAAAGGTAAACGCACCTATTTTGGCAAAGGCGGTAAAGAGTTTCACATATTCGTTCATGGAAACACCTCCAATAGAATGATTCAAGTGTAACACCCAAAAGTGCAGGTGTAAAGAGAAAGAAAGGTATAGATTTTCCATCCTATAAATAGAAGCAATCTACTTCAAATCACCCTTGGCTTTTTTAATGGCCAGTCCGATGAAGCCTGCTGTGACGACAAGGACGGCAGAAGAAAGATCCGTCAGGATGCTGAGCAGGAAGACGGCTGCCGCGATACTAAATGTTACCCAGTCAACCACACCGGCCCTGATGATCTTGCGAATGGCGTTGAAAATCAGGACCCAGGCACAGATCCGGAGACCTACAAAGGCGTCCTTCACAGCAGGAAGCTGAGCAAAATTGCTTAATACGGACGCAACCAGGGAAATCGTAATCAGAGAAGGCAGAACGGCTCCCAGCGTAGTAAAGATGGCACCGGGGACGCCTCTGATCCTGGCCCCGATGTGGGTGGCCGTGTTGACGATGACTACGCCGGGCGTGCAGCGGCTGATGGCATAAAAGTCGATCAATTCTTCTTCCGTAATCCAGTGATGCTTTTCCACAACTTCCAGCTGGATCAGGGGCAGCATGGCAATACCGCCGCCAAAGGTCACGGCACCGATTTTTGCAAACGTTATAAATAATAGGAATAGTTCATGCATGCCAGCACCTCCCCGGGAATGGCTAAAGTGTACCACCCTCAGGACTTTGTGTAAATAGAGGAAAAGCAGCAAAATCTGCCCGGCCTATAGGGAAAAAATTTAATCCCCTATAAAAGATAAAGAAATTGTAGATTTCCTTATTCTGTACTATAATTATTCTGTATCAGTGAAAGAATTTTTAGGCGGAGTTCCGCAGAAAGGTAAATCTGTGAAGAGTTATTTACTGGCGCTCCTCATCTCTTTAGTCATCAGCTGGGTGTTGACGCCTTTTGTAAAAAAATTAGCGTTTCGGGTTGGTGCTGTGGATAAACCCAACGCCCGCAAAGTTCATCATAAGATTATGCCCCGCATGGGAGGATTGGCCATCGTAATCGGCTTTATGACATCAGCCCTTGTGTGCATGGAATTGACCAAGGACGTGGCAGGAATCCTTTTAGGCGGGGTTGTTATTGCTGCTGTAGGGATTGCGGACGATATGTTCCAGCTGGCCGCCAAGGTAAAACTGGTAGGCCAGATTGTAGCCGCGCTGGTGCCGGTGGCCTTTGGCATCCGGATAGAATGGCTGAACAATCCCTGGGGCGGCTATTTCTATCTAAACTATCTTTCCATTCCCTTTACGGTGTTCTGGATTGTCAGCCTGACCAACGTCGTCAACCTGATCGACGGCCTGGACGGCCTGGCAGCCGGTGTATCGGCCATCGCTTCTGTGACCGTCATTATGGTAGCCCTGCAGCAGGGCATGTATCCGGTAGCTGTGCTGACAGCAGCTCTGGCCGGGGGCATCATCGGCTTTATCCGTTATAATTTCAATCCGGCCACCATCTTCATGGGGGATACGGGAAGCCTGTTTTTGGGCTATATGCTGGCAGCCATTTCCATCTTTGGGGCAGTCAAGAGTGCTGCTACCGTAGCACTGTTGGTGCCGGCCATTGCCTTGGGCCTGCCCATTATGGATACGGCTTTTGCCATTGTGCGGCGCTATAAGAATGGTCATCCCATCTTCAGCCCGGACAAGGGCCATATCCACCACCGCCTGCTGGCCATGGGCTTCAGCCAGCGGCAGGCCGTGATCTTTATGTATCTCATCAGTGCCGGCCTTTGCCTGACGGCCGTACTGCTGACAGAAGTAGAAGGCATTTATGCCATTGTCTTATTGGTAATCCTTTTAGCCATTATCTTTATTGGAGCGAAAAAAATCGGTATTCTGCAGGATAGAACTTGAAACAGGGGCGAAAAAGTATGGAAAAATTAAAAGTGATGACGATTTTCGGTACCCGGCCTGAGGCTATTAAAATGTGCCCGCTGGTACTGGAAATGAAAAAGTACCCGGAATATCTGGAACCCATTGTGGCTGTGACGGCCCAGCATCGGGAAATGCTGGACCAGGTGCTGGAACTGTTCCACATTACGCCGGAATATGACCTGAACATTATGACGGCAGGCCAGACCTTGTACGATGTGACCAGCCGTGCCCTGATGGGCCTGAAGCAGGTGCTGGAAGAAGCAAAACCGGATCTGGTACTGGTTCATGGGGATACGACCACGACCTTTGTGGGAGCCCTGGCATCCTTCTACAGCCAGATTCCCGTTGGCCATGTGGAAGCAGGCCTGCGGACCGGCAACAAGTTTTCTCCGTTCCCGGAAGAAATGAACCGGAAACTGACGGCGGCCATGACGGACTTCCATTTTGCACCGACGTCCAATGCCAAGGCCAACCTGCTGAAGGAAAACATTAAAGAAGAAAATATCTACGTGACGGGCAATACGGTTATCGATGCCCTGCAGGCTACGGTCCGGCCGGACTTTGATTTCCATAACCCGAAACTGGAAGAAGCCATCCGCAGCGACCATAAACTGATCCTCATGACCACCCACAGACGGGAAAACCTGGGAGCGCCCATGCGCCATGTGTACCAAGCCCTGAAGGAAGTGCTGAAGGACCATCCGGAAGCGGAAGCCATCTTCCCCATGCACAAGAACCCGAAGGTCCGGGAAGTGGCAGAAGCGGTGCTGGGCAAGATGCCCAGAGTCCATCTGCTGGAACCCATGGATTATGAACCCTTTGCCAACCTGATGGCCAAGGTGGATATCGTCCTGACGGACTCCGGCGGTATCCAGGAGGAAGCACCTGCCCTGGGTAAACCGGTGCTGGTGCTGCGCAATACGACGGAACGGCCGGAAGCCGTTACGGCAGGCACCGTAAAGCTCATCGGCACGGGCAAGGAAGATGTGTACGCAGCCACCAGCCGCCTGCTGGGAGACGAGAAGTATTACAAATCCATGTCCGAAGCGGTGAACCCTTATGGCGACGGCCGGGCTTCCGAACGGATCGTGAAATATCTGCTGCACGCCCATGGCTATCCTGTGGAACAGGAACCTGAGTTCCAGGCAGATAAAAAATAAACGGTTCCGGGTATGAGACGGAATAGATTACCATCCCCTGTGGAACAGGAATTAGCCCGGCAGTTGTGGCGGATTTACCGCCACCAGCTCCTGCTGGCCCTGGTGCTGTTGGTAGCGGCCCTGGTCCTGGGCCGGTTTAGTCCCGGCTGGCTGCTGGGTGCGGCTTCCGGGCTGGGCGACAGCTTCCTGATCCTGTGGGGTATTTATAGGGGCATGCAGAAGCCCCCGGAAAAAGCCGCCCTGTATATGCGCCGGATGATGTTCACCCGGATGGGCTGGCTGCTGTGCCTGACGCTGTTGGCCCTCAAAGCCCGCTGGCAGCCTGTACTGGTGATGTTGGGCTTTGTGATCTTCAATGTGACCATTGTCATTTATATGGCTATGTATCATATAAAAATAAAAAAGTAAGGAAGTGATCTATGTATGGGAATTGCCGAAGCTGCCGGTACCGGCATCATTGAGTACGGTACCCAGGAAGTAGTGCCAGGGATATCCCTGAATATGCAGACCATCTATATGTCCTGGCTGACCATGGCGATCGTGTTTGCCATCGTCTTTGCGGCCACCCGCCGGGTGCAGAAAATCCCTTACGGAATCCAGAATCTGCTGGAAATGTTCATTGAGTGGTTGAACAAACTCATGGAAGCCAACTTAGGTGTAGCAGGAAGACGGATGGTAGCCCCATTCATCATCACCTTGTTCCTGTACATCTTCATTGGCAACGAACTGGGCCTGATGCCCTCCATCGGCGTCCATCTGTCTTCTCCGACCAACGATATCAACGTGGCTCTGGGGCTGTCCATTACGGTTTCCGTCACTACGTATATTATCGGGGTCATCCAGCAGGGGCCGAAGTATTTCAAGCATCTGATTTCTCCTTTTGCCCTCATGCTGCCCCTGAACATCATTGAAGAATTGTCCAAACCTGTGACCATGGCCCTCCGTCTGTTCGGTAACATCCTGGCCGGTGAAATCCTGCTGGCTGTGCTGTACAAACTGGTGCCCTTCGTCATTCCGAATATCTGGATCGGCTTCAGCCTGATCATCGGGTTCCTCCAGGCCTTTATCTTCACTATGCTGACGGTCATCGCCCTGGCCCCGATCTTCAAACAGGTGAATCACGAATAAGAATAGACGTTAGATATTAGACGTTAGTGGTCCGCGGGACGGACTTCCGCCATAAACCTTGCGAAAAAGAAAGGATGTTAAACATGTTAGACAGCAACACGAT
Organism: uncultured Acidaminococcus sp.; assembly: GCA_900314165.1. The sequence goes on along the minus strand of OMUE01000053.1, from coordinate 12,834 downwards.
TATTATTGTAGCCTCCATCATCGGCGCCGCACTGATCGGTATCGGCGCTTCCTTTGCCGCTACCCGGGGCGACTCCTCCGTAGCTACGAAAGCTCTGGAATGCATGGCTCGTCAGCCTGAACAATCCGGCAGCTTCCAGGTGAACATGCTGATCGGTATCGGCCTGGTAGAATCCATTCCTATTATCGCTTCCGTTATCGCCATCGTTCTGGTATTTGCCAACCCCTTCGTAAAATAATCGGCTGGTCAAGTCCCCAACGGGGAAGAAAGGAAGTGTAGGGGAATGGTAAGTATCAACTATACCCTGATTGCACAGATTGTGAACTTCATCATCCTGCTCTGGGTGTTGGCCAAATTCGCTTATAAGCCTCTGCTGAAGGCTATGGAAGACCGCCGGGTCCGCATCGTGAAAGATATGGATGCCGCTGATCATGCCCGTAAAGAAGCAGAAGCCATGAAGGTGGAATATGCTAAGCAGCTGCAAAACGCTAAAAAGGAAGCCAATGATATCGTAGCTCAGGCTAATGCCATGGCTCAGCAGATCCGGGACGAAGCCCTGACGAATGCCCAAAAGGAACGGGAAGAACTGCTGGCTTCCGGACGGGAAACGGTAGAATTGGAAAAGAAGAAAGCTCTGCTGGAAGTCCGGGAACAGATCATTGCCCTGAGCACGGAAATTGCCGGCCGGGTGCTGGAACAGAAACTGACTTCTGCAGAAGATCAGGCTCTCGTGGCAAAAGTAACGGACGAAACTCTGGCCCAAAAGCAGAAATAAAGGGCCTTGAAGTTGTACTAGAAAGTTCTCTTGGGAACTGTGGAGGCAGTACATTCAATGAATAGTGAAAATAAAGCGGCACTGTGGAAGCAGATCCTGGATCGTCTTGTGATTACGGACGAGGATAAGGCACTGTTTGCAGGGGAGGACGTCCTTCCTCTGACACTGTCTACGGCCCATCCTTTACAGGCTGAGGATTTGCAGCAGCTGCAGCAGCTTTTACAAGAAAAATTCGGCAAACCGGTTCGGTTTACCGGCAAACAGGTGATTCCTGCCCTGGTGGGCGGCGTCATCGTCCGGTACAAAGATTCTATCTTTGACGCCAGCATGAAGCGTCAGCTGGAAAAGATGGATGAAATCATGCAGGCCATCCATCTGGGCAGCCAGGATCTGGGCAAGAGCACCAGCCTGACGGATGCTCTCCAACAAGGTGTCCAGCAGTTTACGAACCAGGTGGACCTGGAAGAAATCGGCGTGGTGCAGAAGGTCGGCGACGGCATCTGTACGGCATCCGGTCTGGGCGGCGCCATGAGCGGCGAACTGGTGGCTTTGCACGACGGCATTTACGGCATGGTCCAGAACCTGCGGGAACATGAAGTGGGCATCGTACTGTTGGGCAAGGCTGACCTGGTCAAAGAAGGGGATATTGTCCGCCGTACCGGCGAAGTCATGGAGATCCCCGTAGGGGAAGAGATCCTGGGGCGGATTGTGAATCCTTTGGGCGAACCTTTGGATGGCAAAGGGGCCATCAAGGCCGTGGCCCATTATCCTATAGAACATCAGGCTCCCGGCATTGCAGCCCGTGAACCTGTAAAAGTACCGTTGCAGACGGGCCTGAAGGCTGTGGATGCCCTGGTACCCATCGGCCGTGGCCAGCGGGAACTGATTATCGGGGACCGTGGCACGGGCAAGACGGCTATCGCCATCGATACGATCCTGAACCAGAAGGGACAGGACGTGATCTGCATTTACGTAGCTATCGGCCAGAAAGCTTCTTCTGTGGCCCGGCTGGCCCATACCTTTGAAACCTACGGCGCTTCCAGCTATACGCTCATCGTGGCAGCAACGGCTGCAGATACGGCTCCCATGCAGTATCTGGCACCGTACGCCGGCGCCGCTGTAGGCGAATACTTCATGGATCAGGGCAAGGATGTGCTCATCGTCTATGATGACCTGAGCAAGCATGCAGTGGCCTACCGTGCCATGAGCCTGCTGCTTCGTCGTCCGCCCGGACGTGAAGCCTATCCCGGCGACGTATTCTATTTGCATTCCCGTCTGTTGGAACGGGCCTGCCGGAGAAATAAACGGCATGGCGGTGGCAGCATGACGGCTCTGCCCATTATCGAAACTCAGGCCGGGGACGTATCCGGCTATATTCCTACGAACGTTATTTCCATTACGGATGGCCAGATCTATCTGGAAACGGATCTGTTTAACTCCGGTGTCCGTCCGGCTATCAACGCCGGCTTGTCCGTGTCCCGTGTAGGGGGCTCCGCCCAGACGAAGGCCATGAAATCCGTAGCCGGTACGCTGCGGCTGGCTCTGGCCCAATACCGGGAACTGGCAGCCTTCGCCCAGTTCGGTTCCGACCTGGATAAGGCTACGAAAGCCCAGCTGGACAGAGGCGCCCGGGTAACGGAAATGCTGAAGCAGGGGCAGTACCAGCCTCTCAGCATGGCTAAGCAGGTTATTTCCCTGTACGCTGTGAACAATGGGTTCCTGGATGAGGTGCCTCTGGAAGACGTAACCCGGTATGAACATGAAATGCTGGGGTACCTGGACACCCATAATGCCATCATGCTGACCCAGCTGACCAAGGAGCAGAAGATGACGGATGCCATCCAGGAACAGCTGGAAGATGCCCTGACGGAATTCGGCAAGCTGTTTGTACCGACTAAGGAACAAAGAGGGTGAGCCTATGGCCAATACCAGTAGTATCCGGGCTCATATGAAGACCGTAGGCAGCATCAGCAAGATTACCGGTGCTATGCAGATGGTGGCTTCGGCCCGTATGCATCAGGCTCAGGCCCGGGCTGACGCCAGCCTGCCCTATGCCAGCAAATTGCGGGCCCTGCTGCAGGAAGCTGTCAGTGACCCGGCCGTTATGGCCAGGCTGGATCTGGCAGAGAATCCTCTGCTGGAAAAGCGGCCTGTGTACAAGACCGCCTACATCGTCATGGGGTCTGACAAGGGCCTGGCAGGACCTTATAACAACAACATCGTGAAATTTACCGGAGTAGAACTCCGGGGCAAAGAATCGTCTCCGATTATTGCCGTAGGCAAGCAGATGCGCATCGGCCTGAACCATTGGGGTTACAACGTGGTGAGAACCTGGACGGGCTTTTCTGAAAAGCCTACCTTTGAAGCCGCAGAAGAAGTGGCGGATTTTGTAGAATCCATGTTCATTCACGGAGAAGTGGACGAAGTGAACCTGATCTATACGTATTTCAAGTCCACCATGGTCCAGATCCCGAAAGTCCTGCCCATCCTGCCCGTACAGCCCAAGGCTGGGGACCGGCTGGAAGCCGAAACCCAGGCTGTGTGGGACGAAGGGGACAAGAGCGATTTCACGACGCTGGTCTTTGAGCCTGCTCCGGAAAAGATGCTGTCCTATCTGGCCCAGTATTATCTGCGCAGCCAGATTTTCTCCGCCATGATCCAAAGCTCCGCCTGCGAACTGGCCTCCCGGATGACGGCCATGAGCACGGCTACGGATAACGCGGAAAACCTGCTGAACAAGCTGCAGATCTACTATCAGAAGGTCCGGCAGTCCAGCATTACGACAGAAATCAACGAAATCGTCGGCGGTGCAGAAGCTTTGAAATAAGGGGGCACTATTGTGGCTGAAACGATACAGAAAGATGTTGAACAGGTAGTGGCCCGGCTGAAAGCAAAGACCCGGGGCCATATGGGCCATGTGGTCCAGGTCATGGGGCCTGTAGTAGATATCCGGTTCCCGGATAACCAGCTGCCTGCTATTTATAACGCTATAGAAATCGATGGGGATGCCGGCAAGAACGTGCATATCCATCTGACCACGGAAGTGGTACAGCACATGGGGCAGGACGTAGTCCGTACGGTAGCTATGAGCTCTACGGACGGCCTGACCCGGAATATGGATGCCCTGGACACGGGCCATCCCATCAGGGTGCCTGTGGGCAAGGGCTGCCTGGGACGGGTGTTCAACGTCCTGGGCGAAACCGTGGACGATGACCCCACGCCTGTGGAGGCCTCGGATTACTGGCCTATCCATCGGCCGGCTCCGGCTTTGGCAGAACAGTCCACGGAAACGAAGATCATGGAAACGGGCATCAAGGTCGTGGACCTGATCGCACCCTACGCTCTGGGCGGCAAGATCGGCCTGTTCGGGGGCGCCGGTGTAGGCAAGACCGTGCTCATTATGGAACTCATCCATAACATCGCCACAAATCATGGCGGTTATTCCGTATTCTCCGGCGTAGGGGAACGGACCCGTGAAGGCAATGACCTGTGGGGCGAAATGAAGGAATCCGGGGTTATCGACAAGACGGCCCTGGTGTATGGCCAGATGAACGAACCCCCCGGAGCCCGTATGCGGGTCGGGCTCACGGGCCTGACCATGGCAGAGTACTTCCGTGACGTAGGGGGTCAGGATGTACTGCTGTTCATCGATAATATTTTTCGGTTCATCCAGGCCGGTTCCGAAGTCTCCGCCCTGCTGGGGCGTATGCCTTCTGCCGTAGGGTATCAGCCTACGCTGGCCAATGAAATGGGTGCTTTGGAAGAGCGCATCACGTCCACCCGGACCGGTTCCATTACGTCCGTACAGGCTGTCTATGTGCCTGCGGACGACTTGACGGACCCGGCACCTGCGGCTACGTTTGCCCACCTGGATGCCACCACGGTCCTAAGCCGTGAAATCGTAGAACTGGGTATCTATCCTGCGGTGGATCCTCTGGCTTCTACCAGCCGGATCCTGGATCCTCTCGTCATCGGACAGGAACATTACGAAGTGGCCCGGGGCGTCCAGAAAATCCTGCAACGCTACAAGGAACTGCAGGACATCATCGCCATCCTGGGCATGGAAGAATTGGGCGAGCAGGACAAGCTCACCGTATCCAGAGCCCGTAAGGTCCAGCGCTTCCTGAGCCAGCCGTTCTTCGTGGCTCAGCAGTTCACGGGCCAGCCCGGGAAATACGTGTCCCTGAACGACACCATCCGGGGCTTTAAGGAAATCCTGGAAGGCAAGCACGATGACCTGCCGGAAAGTGCCTTCTATATGGTGGGCACCATTGACGAGGCCATTGCCAAGGGCAAGAAGTTGAAGGGCGAATGATATGGCCAATTTAATGAAATTGGAAGTCCTGACACCGGAGAAAATTCTGGTCAGTCGGGAGGATATCGCGTATGTGTTGTTGAATACAGTTACAGGAGGCATTGGTATTTTAGCCAACCATGGGCCGCTGATCGCTGTGCTGGGGGAAGGAACTCTGAAAGTCCAGGACGAGAATGAGAATGTGATCCTCGTCTACGTAGAGGGGGGCTTTGCAGAGGTGAAGGATAACGAAGTCGTGATTCTGACGCCCCGGGCTCAGAGAGCAGAGAAAATCGATACGGCCAAATATGAAAAATTGCGTGATGAAGCACGGGAACGGCTGGAGCATCCAGATGCCTTGACAGATATTGCCCATACGGAGAAGATTCTGCGTCGGGCAGAAGCTCGTCTGAAGACGGCTTCCCTGGTGGGCAAGGTGGCTCCTTATACCATAAGCTAGACGGGAGCCATACTGGTAGAAGCAGCCGGAACTTGGAGAGGGGGACTCCGTCATGGACTTCATCAGCAAAATGGCAGCCAGCAAAATGGGTCAGCTGCGACTGGAACTGATCGAACTGAACGAACGGTTGGAACAGACCCGTTCGGAAGAAAAGAAACATCTGTTGCGCAAGACGATCCAGGAAAAAGAAGTCTATTACAACATCCTGGCCGATCGCCTGCGGATGCATACGAGGAAGTTTTAAAAAACGAGCTGTGAAGATTGCCTTCACAGCTCGTTTTTCTTGGAAACAGACGGACGAAAAAACACGACGGCCGACGGACGAGGCCGTTGGCCGGACACCCCCACCACCGTTCCATCTCTTGGATTCTATATAGGAACGGTCCCCCGCCCCCGCATGGTGCGAGGACGGACCCTTATTCCACGCGCCAGCGTGGTTCCTCTGTCGTCCGTCGTCTTTCGGATGTCGTCCGTCCGTCTCCAGTTTCCCCGTGTCATCTGTTATCAATTTCCTTCCTGTATTCAAACCCCCACTTGTATGCTATAATAATAGAGTTAAATATCCCCGTTTGGATCAGCCGGAAGACATGAGGGGGTGCCGTACGGTTTGCGTAATATAGTGTTCTTGTTGGTAGGGTGTCTCTGTACCTATTTCGTGTATAGGGATGCGAAAAAACTGAACATGAGCTATAGGAACCTATGGGTCATCAGTACCTTCCTGCTGCCCATAGTCTTTTTTCCCTTATATCTGATCCGGAGTGCCCAGGTACGGCATCAGTCCAAACTGTCCAAGCGTCAGCTGCGGGAAATCACGAAGCGGAAAATGTCCGACCAGCGCAAAGAGAAAGCCCGCAGGGAAAAAGAGCAGTGGGAGCGGGATAACCACCTGCATGAGAAAGAAAATGCAGTGAAAAAACAAGTCATCTACAGCGAACAGCATGAGATGCGTCTGGATTTTGAAGAGAAGCTCAGCACCCAGCAGCAGCGTCATGCAAAACGGTGGAGAATCCATAAAGAGTAAATGGTTTGATGAAGAAAGGTGTGGAATCAGGCGTGGAAAAACTGGTAGTAAAGGGCGGTCACCGTCTCACAGGGAATGTGCGGGTCAGTGGAGCCAAGAATGCTGTACTGCCTATTATAGCGGCTTCTGTATTGGGGACGGAACCCAGTACCTTATTAGAAGTGCCGGAATTGGAAGATGTGTCCACTATCTGCAAAGTGTTGGAATGTCTGGGACTGAAAGTGGATCATTCCCAAAAGAACGTATTGAAAATCGACAGCCGGGAAGTGACGGGCTGGGAAGCTCCCTACGACCTGGTGAGCACCATGCGGGCTTCTTTCCTGGTCATGGGCTCTCTGTTAGCACGCATCGGCCGGGCCAAGATTTCCATGCCCGGGGGCTGTGCCATCGGTACCCGTCCCATCGACATCCATCTGAAGGGCTTTGAAGCTCTGGGCGCCCACATTGAGCAGGGCCACGGCTATATAGAAGCCTCTGCTCCTAACGGGCTGACGGGCACTACCATCTACCTGGATTTCCCCAGCGTAGGGGCTACGGAAAACCTGATGATGGCGGCTTCCATGGCTAAGGGTACCACCATCATTGAAAATGCGGCTCAGGAACCGGAAATCGTGGACCTGGCCAACTATATCAACGTCATGGGCGGCAAGGTCAGAGGAGCCGGCACCACGGCCATCCGCATTGATGGCGTAGAAGAGCTGAAAGGCGGCGAACATACCGTCATTCCGGACCGGATTGAGGCCGGCACGTTCATGGTGGCCGGGGCTATGACCCAGGGCGATATCGTAGTGGAAAATGTGCTGTGTGAACATATGAAACCGCTGATTGCCAAGCTGCGGGAAGCCGGTGCCATTGTGGAAGAAGGCATCAGCGACGTCCATGTGGTGGGCCCGGAAAAACTGAAGGCCATCACCATCAAGACCATGCCTTATCCTGGGTTCCCTACGGACATGCAGGCTCAGGTCATGGCTATGATGTGCATTGCGGAAGGCCAGAGCTCCGTGCTGGAAACGGTATTCGAAAACCGCTTCATGCACGTGGACGAACTGCTGCGCATGGGGGCCAATATCAAGGCCAGCGGCCGGGCTGCCCTCATAGAAGGAGTACCGAAGCTGTACGGCTGCCAGGTCCGGGCCACGGATCTGCGGGCTGGTGCCGCCATGGTGCTGGCAGGCCTTGTAGCGGACGGCATTACGGAAGTGACGGATATCCACCATATTGACCGGGGCTATGAAGACCTGGTAGCGAAATTGACGGGCCTGGGCGCCGATATAGAGCGCGTAGGCTGAATAAGGATATACCATGAAATATATGGAAAGCGGTCTGTTTTCCCATCTGTTCAGTTCTGTGGATGTGGGAATCGACCTGGGAACTTCCTTTACACGGGTGTACATCAAAGGGCGGGGTATCGTTCTGGAAGAACCTACGGCGGCAGCTGTGGACAAGAACTCCGGCCGGGTGAAGGTTATCGGCACCCAGGCTCTGGGGCTGGAACCTTCGGATGACCTGACCGTGGTCCATCCGTTGCTCCACGGGGTCATCGGGGATTTTGACGCGGCTCAGGGCCTTTTGGAGGCTGTGCTCACCAGAGTGGCGGGCCGGAATCTCTTCTTAAAGCCCCGGGTCATGGTCTGCGTGCCTACCGGCGTTACCGGTGTGGAGCGCAGAGCCGTCATCGAGGCTGCCCTGCAGGCAGGTGCGTCGAAAACCTATTTGCTGGAGGCCCCTATGGCTGCGGCTTTGGGAGCCGGTATGCCGGTATTCAGGCCCTTGGGCCAGCTGGTGGTCAATATCGGGGGAGATACCACCAGTGCTGCCGTCATCAGCATGGGCCATATTATTGAGGCGTCCTCCCTGCGCATGGGCGGCAATGCCTTTACCCAGGCTATGCTGCGCTATTTGAACAAGTCTATGAATGTGCAGCTGGATGAAGCGCTGGCCGAAGAACTGAAAAAAGAAATCGGTACCGTAAATCCTGTCAATCATCACGGGAATAAGATCGTCCGGGGAAGAGATCTGATTACCGGGCTGCCTACAACGGTGCGCATTGTGTCCGGGGATCTGGCCCGGGGCTTTGTGGAACCGGTGAAGCAGCTGTTGGATTGCATCCATCGGGTGTTGGAGAAAACACCGCCGGAACTGGCGGCGGACATCCTGGATCAGGGCATCGTGCTGACGGGCGGTGGGGCTCGTCTGGACGGACTGGCTCAGGTCATTCAGTCCCAGCTGCAGGTCCGTACCCGGACCGCTCAGCTGCCGGAAAAATGCGTGGCCGTAGGGACGGGCATGGCTCTCGACGAGCCCATGTTCCTGACAGGCAGTGAGATGCTGGAAGCGTAATACGAATAAATTGGGGTTGCTGCTGGGGCGGCAGCCCTTTTTCTGTGAAGGAGAATAGACTAGAATGAAATGGTATAAGAAATGGCTGCTGAGACTCCTGCTGGCAGCCCTGTGCACCGGCGTTTCCATGCCGGGAGCTCTGGCCGCTAAGGTCACGGACCTGCGGGGCGGCGTGACACCCAAACGGGCCCGGCTGGTCCTGAGCCTGGATGAGGGCATCCGCTATACGTCCAAGGTGGAGGGCCGTCAGCTGGTCGTCACTCTGAAGGGCAGCACGGACCGGACCCGGGAAATACGGCTACGGGATCCCCGGATCCGCAAAGCCTATGTGGAACCCAGGGGCAGCGGCAGCCAGCTGGTCATCCAGTTCCGGGGAGATGTGCCGGAATACAAGGTATTCAGCCTGAAGAATCCTGACAGGCTGGTCGTGGATTTTCCCAGGAAAGCCACAGAAAGCACTAAGGGCACAAAGGATAAGCAGCAGTGGCTGGGCAAGGGTCTGACCTACAGCCGGGCTACGGTGAATATGGGGGGCGGCCCTGTGCGGACCTATACCCTGACCCTGGCGCCGGACAGCGAATTCCGGCTGGACTTTATTCCCGGTTACGGCAAGACCATCCAGAAGGGCGTGCTTACGAGGATCGGGGAACGCTCCGGTGCCTCCGCCCTGGTCAATGCGTCGTATTTTGACAGCGACATCTGGGTTATCGGCAACCTGAAAATCCGCAACAAATGGCTGGGCATGGAAAGTACGCCCCGGACAGGGCTGGTCATCGACAAGGCCGGCAAAGTCTCCATAGAGCCGGGCCTGGCTTACCGGGGAACCCTGACCCGTCCGGACGGCAAGTCCTATCCCATCAGCGGCATTAACAGGATGCGCCTGGCCGGGGAGATCATCCAGTATAACGATGGCTATGACGACAGCACGGGCACGAACCGGTATGGCTTCGAAGTCCGGGTGGTGAACAACAAAGTAACGGACGTCCGCAATGGAGGCAATATGCCTTTGTACAGCGGGTCCACGGTGTTTTCCGGCAATGGGGCAGGAGCCGCGTTCCTGCGCCGGCTGAAGAAAGGGGATACCCTGACCCTGAACCAGACCTTGGGCAATGCTGCTGCAGACGCGGCGCCTACGGTGGGCAGCGCAGGACCTCAGCTGGTCTATAACGGCAGAGTGGCCGTCACCAGTGACGAAGAAGAAATCGCAAACGATATTGCCTGGGGCCGGGCTCCCCGGACAGCCGTCGGCGTGAAAAAAGATGGTACCGTGCTGATCGTGGTGGCCGATGGCCGTTCGGACTACAGCGCCGGCATGACCCTGGAGGAACTGGCCCGCTTCTTCCTGCGCTTGGGAGCGGACCGGGCTATGAATTTCGATGGCGGCGGCTCCAGTGAGATGGTGGTCAATGGCCGCATCATGAACGACCCCAGCGACGGCGACGAACGCCCCGTGAGAGTAGCGTTGGGAGTGGTGAGGAAATAAAACTGACTATACAGTCACTTGCCCTATTGCATATCTCCGTACAATCGGTATATAATACTTTAATAGCATAATTAGAAAAGAGGTACTGATCATGCTGCAGAGATTCATGAAAAGTAAAAAAGCATTGGCGGCAGCGGTATTTCTGGCGTCTTTGACGATAGGCGTTGCCCAGGCTGCAGGCGGCCGGCCTCAGAGAAGTACCCTGAGCGGTCAGGTCGTCAGCACAGTTTCCGTAGGGACTCAGGTCAATGAAGGGACTGTACTGGTCACTGTGAAAACCCTGGCAGGCTCTGCTCCCGCAGCTAGAGCCAATTGCAGCGGCAAAGTCACCACTGTACAGGTGGCTCCTGGCAGCCAGATTGCGGCCGACCAGATCGTAGCAGAAATTGAACCGTAAGTTCAGGAAACCCATAAAGACCGACGCCTTTGCGCCGGTCTTTGGTTCTTTGGAGGACATATGCACTATAGGCATTGGAAAAAAATCCTTGTACTGGCTCTGACCATGGCCTCTCTCACCGTGGGCACAGCCTTTTGTTCCACTCCTACCATTGCTGTAGAGGAACTGCGGCCCGGCATGACGGGGTATGGCAAGACCGTCATCAAAGGAGCCGATATCGAAACATTTGACGTAGAAGTGCTGGGGGTAACCGGAACGGATACCGGTGGGTATAATATCCTCATTAAGGCCTCCGGTCCCCTGTTGGAAAAAAGCGGCGGCATCGCTCAGGGCATGAGCGGTTCCCCAGTCTATATCAACGGCCGGCTGGCCGGAGCTGTAGCCTATGGACAGGCTTTCAGCGACCCCAATTACTGCTTCCTGACCCCTATCAACGATATGCTGAAGCTGTTTGAGGAGAACGATCCCCGGCCCAGTGTCTTCCTGCCCAAAAGCACGCCCCTTATGGTCAGCGGCTTTACGTCGGACGGGGTGGCCCACCTGAACGAGAACCTGAAGCCCTTCGGCTTTACGTCCTATGCGGTGCCCGGCGGCAACGCAGAACTGGACAAGGTAGGGCTGGAGCCCGGCAGTTCCGTAGGTGTGTCCCTGGTCCGGGGCGACATGGTCATCGGGGCTATCGGCACCGTGACCTGGACGGATGAAGAAGGGCGGATTCTGGCCTTTGGCCATCCCTTCCTGCAGCACGGCAATTCCGATTATTTCATGACTAACGCCTGGATCTTTGCCTCTGTGCCAAACATCCAGAGTGCGTTTAAAGTAGGGACCCTGGGCAAGACCCTGGGACGTATCAGCCAGGACCGGCTCAGCGGCATTGCCGGGGAACAGGGGGAGAATGCCAACATCATCCCCATGTACGTGTCCGTTACGGATAAGGACAGAGGACTCCACAAGAGCAGCAATGTGCAGCTGGTGACGGACGAAGACCTGGTGCCCACCCTGGTGGACGGGGTGACCTACAATACCCTGAGCATGGCTAAGGACCGGAAGGGCGGCGGTACCGCCAAGATCCGCTTTACCATTACGGCCCAGGGAGAAAAAGAAGGTCCCATCCGCCTGCGCCGGGAAAATATGTTCTACAGCGCCACGGACATCGGCAAGATTACGGATTCTGAGCTGAATATCGCCACGGATATGCTCATGAATAACCGCTTTGACAAGGTGACCATCCAGGACGTGAACGTGGACGTAGAGACCACCTCCAACTGTGAAGTGGCGGAGATGACCTCTGCCTCCGTACCTACGGCGGCGGTGGCTCAGGGCAGCCTGGTACCCATTACGCTGACGTTCAAGCCCTATCGGTCCGGGGAAATTACCCGGACGGTGAACTTCAAGGTGCCGGACCGCCAGAAACCGGGTCCCATGAACCTGTTAGTCCGCAGCGGCAACGCGACCACCTGGATTACGAAGGCCATGGCCAAACGGAAACAGAGCGAGGACCAGGACCTAGCCACGGAGGATGCCATGCTGCAGCAGCCCCAGCGCCAGTTCTCGGATTTCCTGAAGGAATTCAACGAAATGGACGGCAACAACGAGGTGGTAGTGGACCTGATGCCCGACTACGGCAATGCTCCCAAGCCTGCGAAAGCAGTGGCCCAGGAGCCCTCGGATGCGTCCATGACCGGCGCCCTCACAGGCCTTTTGAAGGGCAGCAAATACAAACAAAAATTCCCCATGGATTTCATTATCACCGGCGAAACCAGTGTGACGGTGAATGTGAAGGGAAGATAAGCTCTGCTTGGGTCACAAGTCATGAGTCTCAAGTCTCGAGCCGAAGGAAGGCAGCTGGCTAAAAGCCTGCTGCCTTTTATATAATTAACTTTCACTTATAGCTTACTACGAACACAAACTTCCAACACGAATCCGTAGGGGCTTATCGTAAGATAAGCCCACTAAAGCTGTTCAAAAAAGGAAATCTTGGTGGGGCTGTTGCAGTTATCTAACTGCAGCAGCCCCTTTTTCGTCACTCGTCACTGGCCAAAGGTTGCCCGTTGCTGTCGCAAC
>OMUE01000169.1 GCA_900314165.1 uncultured Acidaminococcus sp. | reverse complement strand
GATGACAAGAATTTACTGGATAATTCAGTTGTTCCGCCCATTGTTTTGATTCTGCATAAAAAAGATGACAGGCTGGAAATCGAAACTACAAGGTACACAAGACCGTTTTTAACGATGGAAACGGATTATCTGCTTGCGACGGCTGCCTATTTAAGATACCGAATCAATTCTTTGATTCACCATGTTCTTTTTGACTATAAAGGAATTCCTTGTGGAGTAGATCCATTTTCTCATAAAGAGTTCGATATTTGGTACGGTGATAAGGCGGAAACCATGACAAGTATAGATGATGTGATGAACAAACCGTTTTTTGATGGAAAAAGTCTTACGGAAATTGTTCCTGAAATCGAAAATCTGGAATTGTAAAACTGAGAGGTGAGGAAAATGCTCAACGACGTTATGACTTTGGCCGAAGCCTCTGTTATCTGGGGTATCAAGTATGAAGGCTTACTAAAATGTATAACCGCTGGGCCTTTAGATCAGCCCAAATTTCATGATAATGAAGTAGATAAAATCCAAGATACATGGATTGTGACAAGGCAAGCCATGGAACGCCTTTTTTGGCCGATGAGGGCCATTACTGCTGATAAAGCTTATATGCTTGCCCAATTAGAATGCCCTGGTGCCCTGATTACGAACTATTATGAAACCGAGCGTGGATTCGTATTTTCTGGGCAATGGTATGGCGGAGGACTCCCAAAAGTAGAGAAAAAGACCGGTCGAGTCGGCTGGTATTTGGAGGAATGGGGTAATAGGGATAAAGCCAAGTGGAAAGCAACAGAAGATCTCTTTATGGGCAGCTTTGAAGACTCTTTAGGACCAATTTACGATTCTATAAAGGAAAAACAAGAAATAGTAAGGAAAAAACAGCTTCCTGGTGTCCACAACCCCTATCCTGAATCTAAAGAACATAAAACTATCTTTCAAAAGTTTTTAGATAAAATCGGTTGGTAGCAAATAGCTGGATAAAGGGGGTTGGTGAAACGACCAATAATAATATGACCGTAGGAGAAGCTTTGAAAATTGCCGAAAACCATGTGGGAACTAAATTTCATAAATATGCTGATTCAGAAGATAGTTTTGCCTTTTCCATTTTTAAACCCGGAGAGGTGGTATATGGTCCAAAGTCATATATAGTGTCTAAGAGTACAGGAGAAGTTAAGCAAGATCCCCATAAATTCTTTGATCCATGGCCATTTGGAGAATGGCATGTAGTGACGGATGATTTGAATTGAAAGGTAGTCGGCCATGACGAAAGAAGAACTGGAAAATGAAATGTTGGGAGACGTCGTTTGTTCCCTAGAAAATTTTCAGTTTGCAATATATACGGGGTTAAAAGGCCCTGGTAGCATTACCGCTACTACAGATATATATGGGAAATACAAAGACTCTGCTCAGGAATTTAAAGACATGGACGATTTATTGAATAATTTCATAGTGAGTGGACGTCCTTTGAAGGAAATTTTGCCAATGGTAGATGTGCCCCAATTGGATTAAGATGATTGTATTATGCGCAAGAAAAAAGCACCCAGCAAAAATGCCAGGTGCTTTTTTCTTGCCTGATTGCTATAATAACAGAGAAAAATTCACCCCAGAAAATTTTCGGTAGTAGGAAAAACCCGTTTTACTACCATTTTTACTACTACAATGGGGAAAGTTGTGCCGTTTTTTGCAAAATTATGTCCTTTTCTCCGTGAACAGGTGAAACGGGCAAACCCGCAGTAATTCGGCATATTTTGGCATAGAAGGGAGTTTCGTGTCCATGATCAAAATACTATTTATCTGCACGGTGGCATTCGGGAGGACTCGGATGCTGCCGCTTTTTCACGTTCTGATGTCCAAATGATTGACTTTCATGATATAATAGGAGTGCCAGCAATGGCGTGTAATGGAGAGATAATTTGAATTTAACGATTACAAATAAAAAAAGCAATCCTGTCATAAAAGGCATAAATGCGTGTTTTTGCTGACGGGAATGCTCTTTTTTTTGCGTATTGGTCCGATATGTTTGCCTGTATTACACATTAATCAACCTTTTGTTTTTTCCATGGCGGTGAATGAATATGGAGAAAAGAATAACTGCGGTAATACTGCAAACAAAATCGGTAATCGGTGTTGCGGCAACTATGCCGTAGGTCGGAATTAAAACCTGTAGAATAAACATGAGAGGAATATCGAGAATACCCTTGCGCATTAGTGCCAGCAGCATGGATTTTCCGCCTCTTCCGATGGCCTGGAAAAAAGAAATTACAGTATAAGAGAAAGCAGAAAAAGGAGCACCGAGACACAAAATTCGCAAAAAGTCACTGCCGTAGCAAAGAGAGTCACCATCGGTGTGGATAAAAACGGAAATAAGCTTGTTACTGAAAATGAGACAACCTGCAGTGCATGCCAATGCGATTCCCACCGAAACCGCAGAAGAGCAATAAATCACTTTTTTCATACGGATACGGTTGCCGGAGGCATAATTATAGGCAATGAGAGGGAGTACACCTTGTGACATCCCACGAACAAAACAATGGGCCAGCATATTCACTTTTTTCGCCACACCAATCCCTGCTTGTGCTGCGGTTCCTGCAGTTGCCATAAGCTTATCCAGTACAGCGTAGGAGATGTTTTCAAATAATGTCATCAGGAAAGCCGCCATACCTACCTTGAAAACATCTCCCGGAATTCCGTTTCGGAACATTTTTTCAGACGGCAGCACATGGATGGCGAGTTTCTTTCGATTCTTGACAATTACTGCAATGTAGAAAAGAAGGGCACACAAATTAGATATAGCTGTAGCCAGTGCCGCACCGAATGTCGCTCTTCTTGCAGGGAAAATAATAAACATGAACAACGGATCAAGTACAATATTCAGGATTCCGCCCAAAACGACACCGGTACTGGCTTGTACGGAACACCCGTATGCACGGATGAGATGGGCTATAAGCGTGTTAATCGCAGTAGCAGGTCCTCCGGCGATGACTGTACATTTCATATATTCTGCTGCAGCAGAATGGATAGCAGGGTTTGTTCCCCCTAAAGCATCAATAAAACTGTCGAAGAATATCCACACAACGAAACAATAAACAATCGTGACGATAAGACATCCCCATATTGCAAAAGAAAATGTGTCCTTAGCTTTCTCATTTTCGTTTTTTCCCAAGGCTCTCGCAATAACGCTTGCTGCTCCCACGCCAAAGAGATTGGATACCGCAGAAAGGAACATAAACGCCGGCATGCATATAGTAACGGCGGTAATCATTTCATCGCTGTTTGTCATTCCCACAAAAAGCGTATCAGCCATGTTGTAAATCACTAGGATAATCTGAGCGATAACAGATGGAAGCGCAAGCTCCATAACCGCTCGAAAAACGCTCTTATGTTCAAATAATTCAGTTTTATTTACCATAATGTTTAATTCCCCTTGTTACCTTTTTCAAACAATATTCTGAAAATAAAAAGGAAAAACCATTCCAAGCTAAAAAAACCGCCTGTGATAGGACAAATGATAATATAGAATATCTTGAGGATGTTTACGGGTTTATCAAAGTCAAATACATCAAAACAGAAAGCATAAAGCAGTGTGACTGTACTATAAACGGTTATATGCAGAACTTCGTGAGATACCAGCTTCGTACACAGGATATCTGCAGTTATACCAGCAACCAATGCGAGCCCTAGTTTCGCATAATCGAAAACAGCGTTTCTGTTATGATTTTTCATACTTTTCACCCTCTTTTTCCTTGTAATAAAAAAATTATACTTGCAAAATCCATAAATGCAAATTATAATATTTTAATAGAGTATAATAAAAACTAATATACAAGGAGAGCCGAAAATGCTTGATCAGAAAGTCATAACATTGCTGAAAGTTTATGAGAAAAAGAGTTTTAGCAAAGCATCCCATAGTCTTTCTATCACACAGCCTGCCGTCAGCCAGCACATAAAAGCACTGGAAGAGGAGTTCGGTGTGAAAATTTTTGAACGCAAAAGCGGAAAGTTTATTGTGACAAAAGAGGGAGAAATGATTGTACAGACAGCAAGAAAAATGCTGGGTTTACACAATTTACTTATGCAAGAGCTGGAGGACCGATCAAAAGCAACAGAACATATCACCATCGGTGTTACGCATACAGTGGAAAGTAACCCGATTGCAGAATCTCTCGCAAAATTCTGTTCTGAAAACGAAGGCATATCTATAAAAATTGTTACTGATTCCATAAGAAATCTTTATAAAAAGCTGAAGAGTTACGAGCTTGATTTGATAATTGTAGAGGGACGTTCGCCGGAAGAAGGACTGAAATTTTTCATGCTGGATACCGATTTCTTATGTCTTGCTGTTTCTCCGAATCATCAGTTTGCCGATCGGGAACTTGTTACTCTTAGTGAACTTAAGAAAGAGAATCTGATACTTCGTCTTCCTAATTCAGGTACGCGAAATCTGTTTGTTGCACATTTGGAGAGCAACAATATGGATATAAACGAGTTTAATGTTATTCTCGAACTGGACAATGTAGCCACAATTAAGGATCTTATCCGTCGCGATTTCGGTGTTTCAATTTTGCCGAAAAGCTCTTGCCTAGATGAAATTAAAAAGGGGAAAATCATTGTTTTGCCTATAGAAAATCTTAGTATGATTCGCGAAATGAATATTGTTTACCGTGATGATTTTAATCAGATGGATATTCTCCGCGGAATTGTTAAGGCATATAATGAAACCCTTAGGTTATATAAATAAAGTATATAAATAAAGATTCCAGATATACTTTGTGAAAAATGATGTAGGAGAGACTTGGATTGATAAAAGATTGAACCTATGTCGGCAGCAATCAGGCAGGAATAATCGGCGCGGTTATTGCAACGGCGGCAGTTGTGCTTCCGTCTTTTGCCATTATTCTGCTTGTAACGGCATTGCTGACAAAGGTATTGAAGAACAAATGTTAGCATCGGGCTGAAATAGCCATATTTCATCGGGCTAAAACAACCAATTCTCATCGGATTAAAAAAACCAACGCATCAGTAGTTGATAGTTTAATCCTTAGTTGCAACAACCGGTTTGGGTGTACCGGTTTCAATCGCTATCGTTTCCAGACGCTTTCCGCGATAGCTTTTACCTTTCATCATGAATACCGTTGCATCATCAAAGATGCGGTCTAAAGCACACAGCAAGGAAGAATCTTCGCTGAAGTATTCTCCCCACTTGTTTGGACTCATGTTGCTGGTAAAGATCATAGTATTCGGACCTTCTTTGTTGTACCTTCGATCCACCATATCAAAAAACATCCGTGTTGCCTCTTTGTTGAATACACATCGACCTATCTCATCTATGATAAGACACGATGGCTTAACCAGGCCATTTATGGTCGAACTCTCTCGGCCATATTTCACTGCATCGGTTAATCGCTGATTCAGTTCCGTTGCTTTCATGAAGTAAGTTTTTAACCCATGAAGGCAGCATTCTCTTCCATAAGCCATTGCCAGATGAGTTTTTCCAACACCCTGTGGCCCGATAAATGCCAGATTTCTTCCGGCATTCACAGCCGTTAAAGAAGGAAGATTTTTTAGTGCTTCGACCTGCTTTCCTTTGACCTGAGAAAAATCAAATCCTTTAAAGGTCTTTGGTTCTTTCAATGGAAGACGACTCATCTTTAATAGCGTATTCCTAATGGTTTCTTCCTTTTCAAAACGTAAGTGATCGAATACAAGAGCTATCGCTTCCAGTTGATCTGCGCTCATCGCTTTGGAATCCAGAAGATCCCATAGTCCATTCGTATAAGCACTGATCTTCAGAGATTCGATATCAGCAGTTAATCGTGAAAACACATCATTCATCCCACAGACCCTCCTCAAAGTTAAATTTGGAAAAATCTGAAGCTGGTGTTTTCTCCTCAATCTGCATGATTTTTGATTTCACAGGTACTGAAGGAAACTCTTCAGGCTGGGCAGAAACATACTGATCCTGGCAAAAGCTATCTTTTTTGCTCCATGTCACGTCATGAACAGTGAGGATTCGGCTTAAGTCTTCATCATATATCGTGAGTTCATACTCTCGCCTTTGAACACGACAGATTCGCTTCTGATACCAGTATGGGACTCCAAAACGACGTCCTTCATAGTTCACAAAGCCATCAAAAGAGATCAGACGCGGCGGACAAAGATAAAACATCAGTTCCTGTGTCGGTTCCAGAATACATGCTGACTGCATGCATTCCCGATTATGTTTTTCTTCCGGAACACAATCCACAGCTCGATGATATCGACTGTTTTGGAAACGACACCATGAAAGTGCCTGATAGTTTAACTCGGTTATGTTGCTGAAAACTCGTCCTGGAATAAAGTTGTCTTTGACAAAACGAATCAGTCTCTCCACAGCGCCCTTCGTAAAGGGATGACGAGGTTTACAAAGTTTTGTTTCAAAACCAACCGTTTTCATGAAGTTTTCATAGTCATGCTGCCAGATCGGATGTTTATCCGGATCTCGTCCGATAACAACACTTTTCATGTTGTCTGTCAGAACATACTTCGGAATGCCCATGAGTACAAAAGCATGAATCATTCCGATAAAGAGGTTTTCCTGTTTGGCGTTTGGAAAGAACTCGATATATCGCTCGCCGCAGTGATGACAGATCATCGCAAAACAGGCACAACGATAATGGTTTCCGTCAAAGCATTCAATGTCTATAAATCCCCAGTCCATCTGATAGGCCTCAGCAGCCGCTGTACTATAACGTCTGCCTCGATTACCCTGAGGGGCAACAAGAAGGCGCTTAGGTGGAATCAGATCCTGGTGGTTCTCAATATAGACTCTGACTTGTGTTTGACCACCTGAGTACCCATGCTCCTGTAATCTTTCATAGCAGACAGAAGCATTTGTAACGTTTTTTCTTAAAAGATCATCCAGTAGGCCAGTGTAACCCGACAGAACAGTCGTAGTAGCTCGTTTACCTGTACGAGCATGAGGTTTGATGACAAAACCATCTTTCTTGTAGCGACGAAGTTTAGCACGGGAAAAATCGGTTCTGCGTTCAAGCTCTGCAAGGTTGAGCTTGTTAATATCGAAGTTTTCGCCTTTTTCCGACTTCATATCTTCGATAGCGTGTGATAGAATGATCTGTGGGTCATTGCTATTAGTATCTTTTTTCATAGCTCTCCTTTAAACTGATGCGTTGGGTACCATCAGTTTAGAACAGAAAAGACACTTCGCAATGACTTTTGGCTTTTTTAATTCGATGAAATTTGGCGATTTTAACCTGATATAATTTGGCTGAAATCACCCGATGCTAACATTACTACCATTTTTACTACTACAACGGGGAAAATTGTGCCGTTTTTTGCAAAATTATGTCCTTTT
>OMUE01000059.1 GCA_900314165.1 uncultured Acidaminococcus sp. | reverse complement strand
TTCGCTCTTCGCTTTCCAAATAATACATTCGTACTGAAATCATGAATATTACAGTCTAATATATTGACATAATTCATAATTTGTTTATACTATTAGATATAAACTGTTCATATCAGAATAGTTAGTCAATTGCACATTGCCCCACATATCTGCCTCTGCATTTTGCACAGTGCCGGTTGTAAAGGAAATGTGCGGTTTTTTATCCGCTTTTTACGAAAGTGGATGGCAATTTGAAGCCCTGTATGTAGGCGCACTGCCGAGCAGAGGTACTGTTCTCCGGTACACCTCTACAGGAGAATGCGAAAGTAAAGACAGATTAGTGCATAGGCTGTCCCGCGGACCCTTTTCACTTTTCACTTTTCACTTTTCGCTTCAATTCCAGTAACAAGGGGAGTGACAATGTGAGCCGATTAACGATTGAAACACCGGATCGAGCCCAAACTGTGTTAAATGGGCTGTACCGGGATATGGAACGACGCGTCAGCGCCAGTGCTCCAGGGCTCTGTCCCGTGGACATGTCTCTGAATTTTCTGCGTTTTTGCCATGCCCAGACCTGCGGTAAGTGCGTACCCTGCCGCATCGGCCTTGGTCATCTGGCAGTCCTCATTGAGAGCGTCCTGGATCGGACGGCGACTCTGGAGACCATCGACCTGATTGAAAAGACGGCCCAGGTCATTGCGGATTCCGCAGACTGCGCCATTGGCTATGAAGCCGCCCACATGGTTCTGAAGGGTGTCCGGGGCTTCCGGGAAGACTTCGAAGAACATATCAAGACCGGCCGCTGCATCAGCGGTCTCAGCCATCCTGTGCCCTGCGTGGTCAGCTGCCCTGCCCACGTGGATATTCCGGGCTATATTGCCCTGATCCGGGAAGGCAAATACGACGATGCAGTGAAACTGATCCGCAAGGACAATCCGTTCCCGTCCGTCTGCGCCTATGTATGTGAGCATCCCTGCGAATTCCACTGCCGTCGGCAGATGGTGGATGCTCCAGTGAATATCTGCGGCCTGAAACGGTATGCCGTGGACCATTCTGCTATTGTAAAGGCTCCGGAGCCTGCACCGGCTACGGGCAAGACTGTAGCAGTCATCGGCGGCGGCCCTGGCGGTATGACTGCGGCCTACTATCTGTCCCTCATGGGCCATTCCGTCACCGTGTACGAACAGCGTCCGAAACTGGGCGGCATGCTGCGGTATGGGATTCCTGATTACCGGCTGCCTCCGGAAATCCTGGATCGGGATCTGGATTACATCCTGTCCACGGGCATCAAGGTCCACACCGGCGTGTCCATCGGCAAGGATCTGCCTGTTCAGGACATTCAGCGCCAGTTTGATGCTGTATATATCTCCATCGGTGCCCACAAAGATAAAAAGCTGCGTCTGGAACACGAAGATGCGGAAGGCGTATACAGTGCCGTATACCTGCTGCGGAATATCGGGGAAGAAAAGATTCTTGATTTCACCGGCAAGAACGTATGCGTCGTTGGCGGTGGTAACGTAGCCATGGATGCTACCCGTACCGTCCGTCGTCTGGGTGCTGCCAATGTGAAGTGTTTCTATCGCCGCCGTTATGAAGACATGACGGCTCTGCCGGAAGAAATCCAGGCCGCTATGGCCGAAGGCTGCGAAATCCTGCCTCTGCAGGCTCCTGCCCGCATTGAAGTGGATGAGAACAACCACGTAACGGCTCTGTGGACCCAGCCTCAGCAGATTGGTCCTTACGACAGCAAAGGCCGTCCTTCTCCTCTGAAGGCAGACTTGCCGGAAGAACGGTTTGCCTGCGACTATATTATTGTAGCCATTGGCCAGGCCATCCAGGCCCAGCCCTTCGAAGCCATCGGCGTCACCACGAACCGTGGTGCCATCCAGGCGGACTCCTCCAGCTCCGTACCCGGCCTGTTCAATATCTTTGCCGGTGGCGACGCTGTATCCGGTCCTGCCACGGTCATCAAGGCTGTAGCAGCCGGCAAGGTTGCTGCAGACAACATTGACTCCTTCTTCGGATTCCATCACAAGATTTCTACGGATGTGGAGATTCCGCCTGCCCACTTCTCCAGCACGCCGCCCTGTGGCCGCGTGAACCTGAAGCAAAATTGCCGGCCTGACTGCGCCGGGGACTTCTCCCTGGTAGCTCAGGGCATGACAAAGGACGAAGCCGATCAGGAATCCAGCCGCTGCCTGCGGTGTGATCACTTCGGCTATGGTATCTTCAAAGGAGGGAGGACCTCGGAATGGTAACCTGTACGATAAACAACATCAAGGTCCAGGTGCCGGAAGGGACTACGATTATGGAGGCCGCAGCCAAGGCCCATATCCAGATTCCCCACCTGTGCTTTTTGAAAGATCTGAACGAAATTGCTGCCTGCCGCGTGTGCTGCGTGGAAGTAGAAGGCGAACGGGCTATGGTAACGGCCTGCAATAACCCTGTATCTGAGGGCATGGTCGTCCATACGAATTCACCCCGGGCCCGCCGGACCCGCCGGACGAACGTCCAATTGATTCTGTCCCAGCATGATTTCCACTGTGCTACCTGCGTCCGCAGCGGCACCTGCAAGCTGCAGGCCATCGCCAACGACCTGGGCATCCTGGATGTGCCTTACGAACAACAGCTGCCTAAAGGCCTGCGGGGAGCCTGGACCACTACGTTCCCTCTGTACCACGACTATGCCAAGTGCATCAAATGCATGCGCTGCATCCAGGTCTGTGACAAGATGCAATCCGTCCATATCTGGGACGTAACCGGTACCGGCAGCCGGACCACCATCGATGTGTCCAATAACCGGGTCATCAAGGATTCCGACTGCGTCCTGTGCGGCCAGTGCATTACCCACTGCCCTGTAGCAGGTCTGCGGGAACGGGACGACACGGACAAGGTCTACGAAGCTTTGGCCGATCCGGACAAGGTCGTCATCTGCCAGGTAGCTCCTGCTGTACGGACGGCCTGGTGTGAACAGTTCGGCCTGAACCGTCAGCAAGGCACCATCAACCGGATGGCTGCTGCCCTGCGGCGACTGGGCTTCGACCACGTGTATGATACTACCTTCAGCGCCGACCTGACTATTATGGAAGAAGCCAGCGAATTCATCCATCGCTTCACCAGCGGCGGCCTGGACCGGTATCCTATGTTTACCAGCTGCTGCCCGGGCTGGGTACGGTTTATCAAAGGGCAATATCCGGAACTGACGGGACAATTGTCCACGTCCAAGTCCCCCCAACAGATGTTCGGCGCCATCGCCAAGACCTGGCTGGCCCAGAAGCTGAACGTACCGCCTGAAAAGCTGTTCCTGGTTTCCATCATGCCCTGCCTGGCCAAGAAGGCCGAATGTGCCCTGCCTACCATGCGCACAGAACATGGTCCCGATGTAGATGTGGTACTGACCACCCGGGAACTGATCCGCATGCTGCGGGCTGACGCCATCGATCCGAAAGACTTGCCGGAAGAACCTCTGGACAGCCCGATGGGTGCTTACACCGGTGCCGGCTCTATCTTCGGTACCACCGGCGGCGTTATGGAAGCCGCTCTGCGGTCCGCTTATGCGTTCCTGACCGGCACGAACCCGGATCCAGATATGTTTGCTGCCATCCGTCTGGGACCCGGCCTGCGGGAAGCTACCTATGAGATCAAGGGCATCAAGGTTCGCTGCGCTGCAGTCAGCGGCCTGGCCAATACGAGAGAACTCCTGGAAGCCCTGAAGCGTAAGGAAAAGGCGTACGACTTCGTAGAAGTCATGGCCTGCCCCGGCGGCTGTGCCGGTGGCGGCGGACAGCCCATCCACAAGGAAGATGGAGAACTGGCAGCTACCCGTTCCGAAGAACTGCGCTTCCTGGATGAAAACAACCCCATGCGGTTCTCCCACGAGAATCCGGAAATCCAGCAGCTGTACAGTGAATTCCTGGGCAAACCCCTCAGCGAGCTGGCTGAAAAGCTGCTGCACACCGACCACTTTGGGTGGAAGATGTGATGTTAGTGGGCTGGGATAAAGAAGTCAGATGATAGATGATAGAACAGGGAGTCGGAGGTTAGAAGCTCCCTCCGTTCCGTCAAAAGGCGTATCGGCATTCTGAAGCTCCGTACTACTCTCCTTAAAGCAACAAAAAGAACCATCTGTGTATATATATACATGGATGGTTCTTCTTTTTATAAGCGTGCGCTGCACTACCCCACCACCGTTGCTTTTGCAACGGTTCCCCTCCCCTCGCGGGGATGACAGGGCGCTGCCCAACGGGCTGTCGCCCCCTACGGGGGCGACCTTAAAATAAAAAAAGAGCACTCCCAGGATGCAATTGGTTTTACATCCCTGGGAATACTCATTGCTGGAGTTATTATACCATTTTTTAGAGGACAAAACTAGTCCAGCTCTCCGCCCGTCACCTTTACGTCCTGGTCCTGAACCGCGGCAGCTACGGCTAATTCCAAGGCTTTGACAATGGTCGTAAGCCCCATGCTGGGCTGCTCCACAAATTTAGCAGCCTGCTCTGGCAGGTAGGGTACGTGGATGAAGCCGCCCTTCCGTGGCTTTGGATCATGAGCTAACAGATCCATGAGGCCGTAGAAAATATGGTTGCATACGAAGGTTCCGGCTGTATTGGACACCTTGCCTGGGATACCGTGGGCCAGCCAGGCAGAGGCAATACGCTTGATGGGCAGCGTAGAAAAATAGGCTGCTGGACCACCCGGCACAATGGTTTCGTCAATGGGCTGATTGCCCTCGTTGTCCCCAATGCGGAAATCGTCGCAATTGATGGCCACCCGTTCCACCCGCATGACGCTGCTGCCCCCGGCCTGGCCTACGCAGATGACCACGTCCGGATCCCAGGCGGCAATAGCGTCCTTCAGGCAGACGATGGCCTTAAACCGCACAGTGGGGATTTCTACCGTATGGACGAGAGCACTGCCGATGGTCAGCCCTTCCAATTGTTTTACGGCCTCCCAGGCCGGATTCACTGCTTCGCCCCCAAAAGGATCGAAGCCGGTCAGTAGGATGTTCATGGATATTCCTCCTATTTCCAGCTCCAGTACACCCCTACCGCCACCTGCAGGATAAACAGCAGGGGGACACCGATACGGAATTTCCAGTGAAGAGTCTTGTGATGGAAAAAGTGCATGCCGATATAGGCCCCGACGCTGCCGCCCAGAGCGGCAATCGTCAGCAGGGCCTTTTCCGAAATCCGCCACTGGTTGTGGACGGCTTTATACTTGTCGATGCCGAACATGGCAAAGGACAGGATATTGATGAACAAAAGCCAGCCGATGTTTTGCATTCAGCATCACGCCTGCGTCAAGTGGAACGCAAAGCCGGCGATGTCTTCTTTGAAATAGATGAAGATAATCTTGCCCTCGTCGTTCCGGCGGATGGTCTTCTCATTGAATTCGATGCCCTTTTCGGACAGTTCCTTCATAGCGGCTTCGACGTCGGGAGTTGCCAGGCCGATGTGGCCATTTTGGCCCCGGCCC
The DNA here is from genome assembly GCA_900314165.1 of uncultured Acidaminococcus sp. The sequence goes on along the minus strand of OMUE01000059.1, from coordinate 5,013 downwards.
TTGCCCTTCATGATTTCAAACAGCGGGGGTGCAAAGGTCCGAATCTCGTTGTCAGCTCCCGGTTGCAGATTAAACAGGTAGCACACCAGGTTCAGCAGCTTGGCTGCGTCTTCTGCATCAGCCGTGTTGATGCCCACGTGTTTCAGCGTATACTTGATCGGTTCTGCCATAATCAATCACCTCATAATTAAATTTGTTTCCTTTATTGTACCCTGTTTGCCGGGGATTTGTACAGGGGAATAGCGAAAAGCGAAGAGATAAGAGCGAAGAGGAGTGGGCTGGCCAGCGGCCGCCTCTTTGCTCTTCGCTTCCCAAGACTTGACATTCCCTTTAAAAAGCGTAAACTAGAATAATACACTATTCCGAATACTCAAAGGATTCATTACGAAAGAAGGCTTTTTCAATGGCAAATTATGATGTGACGCTGCCCAATTATTCTGTGGGCGCGGATTGTTACAATGAAGTTCCGGCATTCGCCAAAACCTACGGTACTACCGCCGTGGTCATCGGCGGCGAAACGGCTATGAGCAAGGGCCGTCCCTACCTGGACAAAGGTGTGGCAGGCTCTGACCTGACGATTTTAGCCTACCTGCCTTACGGCGGCAACTCCACCTACGAAAATGGGGATGCCTTGAAGGCCAACCCTGATGTCCAGAAGGCCGACATGATCTTCGGCATGGGCGGCGGCCGGGCCTGCGATACGGCCAAATACGTAGCCAACGAACTGGGCAAGCCCCTGTTCACGTTCCCGACGGTAGGCAGCAACTGTGCCTCCGTGACGGCTATTTCCGTCATGTACAATCCGGACGGCTCTTTCCGGGATTACTATTATCCGCGGCCTGCTGTCCACACGTTCATCAACACGGCAGTCATTGCGGACTCCCCTGTAGAACTGCTGTGGGCCGGCATTGGCGATGCCCTGTCCAAGGAACCGGAAGCCGTATTCTCCAGCAAGGACGATACCCTGGCCCATACGCCACTCCTGGGCGTCCAACTGTCCCATGCCTGCACGGAACCTCTGGTGCAGCACGGTGTGGAAGCCATGAAGAGCATCAAGACCAAGACGGAAAGCGACGCTCTCCGGGAAGTAGTCCTGGATATTATCATCTCCACGGGCATCGTGTCCAACCTGGTGTCCCACGTACCGGAATACTATTACAACTCCACCCTGGCCCACTGCGTGTACTATGGTGCTACGGTGACGAAGAAAGGCGAAAAGCATCTCCACGGCGAAGTGGTCTCCCTGGGCGTCCTGTGCCTGCTGACCTATGCTAAAGATTTCGCCATGCGGGACCGTCTCATGGCTTTCAACGCTTCCATGGGGCTGCCCGTCTGCTTTGACGATGTAGAGATTACGGAAGACGAATTCGGCATTATGGCCGACAAAGCCATGACCACCACAGAATGGGCTCATCGGCCCAAAGACGTGACCCGGGAAGGCTTCATCCAATGCATGAAGGATCAGAATGAAGCCGGACGGAAGTTCAAAGAAGAGCATAAGTAAAAAAAACGGAGCTGCGATTTGCAGCTCCGTTTTTTTAGTGGGCTAGTGGGCTAGTTGCTAGTGGGCTAGGGTGCTCCGCACGGACACCTCTTTGCTCTTCGCTCTTCACTTTCTTCCCTATTCTTTAAAATACCACTTATACACATCGTCCAGGGAGCCTTCCCAGTAGGGTTTCAGGCCGCCCACCAGGGTCTTGTCCTGGGCCACGATGTTTTCTTCGTTGTACAGCATGGTCATATACTGCTTGTCCGTCAGGTACTGCTGCACCTTGCTGTAGATCTTCTTCCGATCGGCAAAGTCCGTCTTTTCCGTACCTTCTACGAACATCTGAACCAGTTCCGGATCGTCCGTCTGGCACCAGTTGCTCATGGAGCCCGGCGTGAAGTACATGCCGTAATCCGGTTCTGCGGACTGGGCAGGCCCGATGAGTACCAGGTCAAATTCGCCCTTTCTGGCTTTGGCAATCAGGGTCGGGAAGTCCATCTTGGAAATCTTGATCTTCATGCCCGCAGCCTGCAGGTTCTGGGCGATGATTTCAGAAGACTGCTCCCGGATGGAGTTGCCCAGAGGCACGCTGAGGATCAGTTCTTTATTAGGATCGAAGTTAGCAGACTTGGCCAGCTCTTCTTTAGCTTTGCTCAAATCGAAGGGAAGATTCTTCACGTTGGGATCGTAGGCCGCGTTGCCCTTGGTGTAGATGGTAGGCGTCAGTTCGGCGTGACCCATGAGCAGCTGGTCTTTGATCTTTTCCCGGTCGATGGCCATAGCCATGCCACGGCGGAAGTGTTCATCAAACTTCTGGTTGTTGGCGATGATGACCTGGGAACCGGTAGCCGGGTTGAACTTCACATCCAGCTTGTTGTCCTTCTTCAGGCCTTCTACTTCCCGGACAGGAATCTTGCCGATGCCGGAGCTGCCGTTCATAGTGATCTTGCCTGCCTTCAGGTTCACTACGATGTTGATATCTTTGGAAATGGTCAGGAACACCCTCTTGATTTTCGGTGCCCCCAGCACATATTTGTCATTAGCTTCCAGCTCTACGTGATCATTGGTCACGTATTTCACGAACTTATAGGGACCGCTGAACACCTTGGGGCTGGTCACTTCCGGTGCCGTAGGGATATTCTTCGGATCGATTTTTTCGAACACGTGCTTTGGCACAATGGCCACCTGGAAACCAATAGTGCTCTTGATGATATTGGGATCGCTGGGCTTCTTCGTCTTGAATTCGAAGGTGTGGTCATCAATCTTCTTCAGGCTGGGAATCTTGTCCCCGCTGGTCAGCTTGCCGTTGTTATTCAGGCCTTCAATAAATTTGATGTACCGGCCAAAAGAGGTCTGTACCCCGGGTTTGGCAGCCAGATTGATGGTGAAGATCACGTCGTCCGCCGTAATGGGCTTGCCGTCGGACCACACGGCCTTGGGATTCAGCTTGACCGTATAGGTCTGCTTATCCTTCGTTTCAAAGCTCACAGCCAGGTGGGGCGTGAATTTGTAAGGTTCAGGCTGCCCCAGCAGCGTATCGTACATGAACCGGGACGTAAAGTGACCGGCATTATCCGGCGTAGCCAGCGGGTTGAATTCTGCCGGCGCGTTGTTCAGGCCGATGGTCAGGGCTTTCTCTTTTTTTGCCCCGCCGCCGGAGGACGTCTTGCTGCCCCCGCCGCAGCCGGCCAGTGCCATGGATGCGCCCAGAATCAGGGCCGCACCCAGTGCAGTCCATTTTTTCGACCGCATAGACCCAAAAATCATACCAATTCCCCCTCATTTGTTCAATGTGTGAACGTTTTGTGTATTTTATAAGTTCACGTTCATTATTATAGTCTTAATTTCTTTGTTTGTCGAATATATTTTTCCATATTCCTGTTTTATGTAAAATATTCTCCGTTGTACAGAGGGGGATAATGGATATTTCCCGAACTTTGTAGCTTCATCAGCCTTCGATTTTCAACATCTTGTCCAAGGGTTCCCGATCGCTGCGGAAGGCGTTAATCCGGCTGGTATCAGCGTAGCCCAGGCCGATGGCCATGATGATGGCTTCGTCCTCAGGGATGCCCAGGCTCTTGCGGATATATTCCGGGTATTTCACGTATTCACTGGCCGCAATGGAATCCACACCCCAGCCTTTGGCTGCCAGCATCAGGCTCTGACCGAAGGCGCCCATGTCGTAGATGCTCCACAGAGGGGAATCCTTATGCATGGTCAGGTAAGCAATAGCTGGAGCCTTGAACAGCTCCACCTGGCTCATTGGAAACTGCCGGATGTCCCGGCCCAGGAAGGACTGCAGGCTGCCGCCCCAGTGGCTCATATTATTGGAAGCTTTCCGCCCCCAGTCCGCGTAGCCACCGTCCAGTTCAAACTCCACAGGTGCCCCGCCGCGGGCATATTGCAGATGGGTAGCACGGAGGGTTTTCGCCTTGTCCCCTACCGCAATGTAAACCTTCCAAGGCTGAGCATTGGCCCAGGACGGGGCCCACTGAGCGTCTTTCACAATGGCCTTCAGCGTTTCTTCAGGCACCTGTTTATCTTGAAAATACCGGATAGACCGTCTTGCTTCCAAAGCTTCATTTACATTCATCATGATTATATCCTCCTCTTCACTTTCTTTGTCAGCTTTAGCTGACTACCTCGCCCGCTGCAGGCGCCTCTTCACTCTTCACTTTTCTCTTTTCACTTAAATAATGAACGTATCCAAATATTCGTCAAAGGCCTTGGAAATGATGGTCCATTTCCCATTTTCCTTCAGCAACTGCAGGTATTCTACGTAATCGTTGCCGTGCCAATCCTCTACAATGACCTTGGCCACGCCGGCGTGGCCGCTGACGTCTAGGTAATCCAGCCGGGCCGTGGCATTAGTCTTGCCATTATACTGTACGGACCGGAACAGGGCCTCGATGGGATGGCCGTTGATCAACGCCTTCTCGTTATAGGCTTCCTTCAAGACCTTCAGATCTCCATTGGCTCCGTCGATATATTTTTGAATGGTTTCTTTTACTTCCGCGATTTCCTTACTGGACTGTAACATATTCCTCATCCTCCCTTATTCCTTACATTCTGTAGGGCGCTTCGATATATTCCACGCCACTCTTAGACGAAATCTTCCAGCCCTGGTTCGTCAGCACCAAGTGGAAGAATTCCACAAAATTGATGCCATGCCAGTCTTCAATGAGCACCTTGGCACTGGCTACACCATTAGCGATGTCCAGCATGTCGATGCGTCCGGTGGAATGGGTCTCGCCCCGTGTCTCCACGATCTTGTACAGTTCTTCAATAGGACTGCCGTTGATGATGGCCGTGGGTAGAAACACGCTTTTCAGCAGTTCTACATTCCCGTTGCCGCCCTCCACGTAGTCTTGAATCACTTCTTCAATCGCTTTGTATTGTGCCGTCGTTCTTCCTGTCTTTGTCATGGTAATCATCCTTTCTTTTATGTATGCTCATGCATATAATTGTCTAAAAAAATTTCAGCCCCATCATCGTGGATCCGATGACTGTCGCCCCCGTAGGGG
>OMUE01000048.1 GCA_900314165.1 uncultured Acidaminococcus sp. | reverse complement strand
CCAGCGATGTGCGCAGCATGTGCTGCCGCCTGCGCCTGGACCTGCGGGAACTGCGGAAAAAGTCCGGCGGCTATTTCGGCTCCGGAGAATCCACCGGTTCTGTCGGCGTTGTGACCCTGAATATGCCCCGTCTGGCTTATCTGTCCGCTACACCGGATGAATTTTACGACAGACTGGACAAGCTCATGGATATTGCAGCTCGCAGCCTGAAGACGAAGCGGACTGTCATTACGAAACTGCTGGATGCTGGCTTGTATCCCTATACGAAACGGTATCTGGGCACGTTCCGGAATCATTTCTCCACTATCGGTCTGGTAGGCATGAACGAAGCCGGCCTGAACGCCAAGTGGCTGCGCAAGGATCTGACCCATCCGGAAGCTCAGGAATTCGCCAAGAATGTGCTGAACCACATGCGGAACCGCCTGACCCAATATCAGGAACAGTACGGCGATCTGTACAACCTGGAAGCTACGCCGGCTGAATCCACGGCTTACCGTCTGGCTAAGCACGACAAGGAAAAATATCCTGATATCATTACGGCTAACGAACACGGCACGCCCTACTATACGAACTCTTCCCATCTGCCTGTGGGCTATACGGAAGATATTTTCTCTGCCCTGGACATCCAGGACGACCTGCAGACCCTTTACACGTCCGGTACCGTCTTCCACGCCTTCCTGGGCGAAAAGCTGCCTGACTGGAAGAGTGCTGCGGCTCTCGTGAAGAAGATTGCCGACAACTACAAGCTGCCGTACTATACCCTGTCTCCTACGTATTCTATCTGCAAGGATCATGGGTATATCAGTGGCGAGCAGTATACGTGCCCCATCTGCGGCCAGAAGACGGAAGTGTACAGCCGAATTACCGGATACTACCGCCCTGTGCAGAACTGGAACGATGGCAAGGTTCAGGAATTTAAAGACCGCAAGGTTTACGACCTGTCCCATTCCGTCCTGAGCCATGAAGGCCCTCTGGATGAAAAGAGGGAAAGACCTGTGTACAAGACACCGAAACCTGCTGACCGGCAGGTGGAAGTTGTAGCCGATACGGACAGCAAGGACAAGGAATGGATCCTGTTCGGTACCCATACCTGCCCGAACTGCAAGATGGCTGTCCGGGAATTGAAGGCTCACAACGCCCCGTTTACAGAGATTTTTGCAGAAGATCATCCGGAGTTGGCGGAACAATACCAGGTCCAGAGCGCTCCTACTCTTGTAGTAGGCCGTGGCCAGGAACTGAACAAGATCGAAGGCTATGGTCCCATTCGGGCATTCATCCGGAAGCAGGGGATGTAATGGCGCACAACGCCCTTGTGTAAGCGAAGAGCGAAGAGTGAAGAGTGAAGAGGCGCCTGCGGCGGGCAGGGAAGAAATATGTCCGCCCTCGCACCGTGCGGGGGCGGGGGACCGTCGTAGACGGTGGTGGGGGTGTCCGTCCAGCGGACCACTCGCACTCACGTCTAACGTCTATCTTGCTAATCCCTAATCCCGTAGGGGCGGTACAAGACTTTTGCGAATGCAAAATGTCGCCAGTGCCGCCCTTTTCTTGCATCTCAGTAAAATGTATAGTATAATACACTTTACAGCAATACTCCTGGGGATGTACCGGTTTCGACGGGGGTAGATGGTGTGTGATAAGCGAGCCGGGATTCCATCAACCCCGCTAAACGGTGGAAACGCGTTATAAACGCAGACGATTCTTACGCTTTAGCAGCTTAAATTGCTAACGTCTACCAGCCTCATTCCTGCTGAGGCAGGCTAGACGTCACTTGCAGGATACTTATGGGCCAATTCTCGGAGGCCTTTAGGGAAACCCATCGAGATAGTGGTCCACCGGCCCGTCGTTAGGCAGTCTGGGCTGCGAAATAAAATATGACGAATGCGCTCGGAGAAAGTTGCATGGCAATGCTTTCGGACAGGGGTTCGACTCCCCTCATCTCCACCATACCTTAAATTTAAAAACGGCTGGAAAAATGATAATTCGTTTTTCCAGCCGTTTTTCTTGTGTAGAAGTGAAAAGTGAAAAGTGAAGATGGCATTGCGCGGATGCACTGCCATGCTCTACAGTTTATCCAAGTAATCAGACAAATTAATTCGCCCTATCTAAATAATCTGAACTATGATAAAATATTTACAGGGTTTTTACATTTCTTTTACAATATTTTTACAAAGGAGAGAAAGATCATGCAACTGAAGAAAATGGCAGCAGGTGTGGCAATCTGTGCAATGGCCCTGGCTATCAGCGCTTGCGGCGGCGGTGCCAAGAGCGGTGGCGGTGCCAAGAAGACCAACGAGGCCTGGAAACCTAAGAAAGACATCAAGGTCATCGTAGCCTACAAGGCAGGGTCCGGGACGGATACCGGCGCCCGGGTCCTGTGCAAGGATGCTGAAAAATTCGTGGGCAAGACCATGGTCATCGAAAACAAACCGGGTGCTGACGGCAAGATCGGCTGGAAGGAACTGTCCAAGGCTAAACCGGACGGTTATACCATCGGCTTCATCAACCTGCCTACGTACACGACCCTGGCTATCCAGAAGGATGCTCCCTTCACGGACAAGAGCATCGTTCCCATTGCGAACCACTTGCTGGAAACCGGCGTAGTGGTTGTCCGCAAAGACAGCAAGTTTAAAGACCTGAAAGCTCTGGTAGAATATGCCAAGGCTCATCCCGGCGAACTGAAGGCTTCTACCAACGGCGTGAAGGCTTCCAACCATACGGCAGCCCAGCTGCTGTCTACCACGGCTAAGTTTGAATACAATGCTGTGCCTTACGGCGGCACTGCTGACCAGCTGCTGGCTCTGCGTCAGGGCGAAGTAGACTTCTCCTGCGCTAAGCTGGGCGACGTGGCAACCCTCATCAAAGGCGACAAAGCTGTGCTGCGGGTTCTGGGTGTCTACAGCGAAAAACGTCTGGACAGCCTGAAAGACGTTCCGACCCTGGGTGAACTGGGCTACTACAACAAATGGTATGGCTCTGCCCGCGCTCTCGTAGCTCCTAAAGGCACTCCCGAAAACATCATCAAATTCTACGAAGATGCTTTCAAGAAGACCATGGAAGACAAGACCACCATCGAAGACCACAAGAAGGCCGGCCTGGATCTGAAATTCATGGGCAGCAAAGAACTGGGCAAACTCATCGAAGAACAAATGACGTTCTGCAAAGACGTTGTGTCCAAACTCTACAAATAATCACTGAGACTCCGGGGCGGGACTTTTCCCGCCCCTCTTGCAAATCTGAGGGTTAAAACCATGAAAAAATCCGAAATCAGCATAGTGGCGTTCATGCTGGCGTTCTGCGGGTTCTTCTACTACGAGACCGTACAGCTTCCCCCGGACGCCCAAAGCTATCCTAAATTCGTCATCGGGCTGCTAACCGTCCTGACGGTGCTGCAGCTGGTAAAAATGGTGGTTAGCAGTCACGGCAAGCTGGCCATCGTCAATGACGACGCAGAAGTCTGGAAAGGCTTCCTGCCCAAACAGTTCTTTACGTTCTTCGGCGGCTGCATCCTGTTCTTCATCCTCATGTATTTCCTGGGCTTTTATCCTGCCAGCCTGTTATTCCTGGTGGTCATGCTGAAGTACTTCCACATTGACAACAAGCTGATCCTTCTGACCCTGGTGGTCATGCTGGTCATGATCTATGTGGTGTTTACTACCTTCCTGAACGTGCCTCTGCCGGAAGGTGAACTGCTGGGCGAATTCTTGTGAGAAAGGTGGGAGACTAAGACTATGGAAAATCAATACGCATTAATGGCCATGGGGTTTCTCAATGCTCTCACCCCAATGAACCTCCTCATTATGATCGGCAGCGTGACGCTGGGTATCGTCATCGGCTGTATGCCCGGCCTGTCCGCCGCTATGGGCGTGGCCCTGCTGCTGCCCCTGACGTTCGGTATGGAACCGTCCGCCGGCCTCATCATGCTGGGCGGCATCTACTGTGGCGCTATCTTCGGCGGCTCTATTTCCGCCATCCTGATCCATACGCCCGGTACGCCGGCGTCGGCAGCCACGGCTATCGACGGCTATGCCCTGACCCTGAAGGGGCGGGCCGGTAAAGCACTGGGCACGGCCTGTATCGCTTCCTTCTGGGGCGGCCTGCTGAGCTGTATCTCCCTGTATTTCTTCGCTCCTATGCTGGCCAGACTGGCTATGGAATTCGGCAGCCCGGAATATTTCTGGCTGAGCTTGTTCGGCCTGACCATCATCGCCGGCATCAACTCCGACTCCATGATCCTGGGCCTCATGAGCGGCGCCTTTGGCCTGGTGCTGTCCACCATCGGCATGGACCCCATGCAGGGCGTGGAACGGTTCATGTTCGGGGAAGACTCCCTGTATAACGGCATCAACATCACCTGTGCCCTGATCGGTCTGTTCTCCATGAGCCAGGCCTTCATCCTGGCTGAAAAGGCCATTGTGGAACGGGCCAAGGCGGCGAAATTCAAAGACAAGATCATGCTGACCCTGCAGGAAATGAAGCAGATCACCCCTACGGTGCTGCGTTCCTGGATCATTGGCAACATCATCGGCATCCTGCCCGGTGCCGGCGCTTCCATCGCCTGCTTCATGGGCTACAACGAAGCCAAACGGTTCTCGAAACATCCGGAAGAATTCGGTAAAGGCTCCATCGAAGGCATTGCGGGTTCTGAAGCGGCCAACAACGCTGTAACCGGCGGTTCCCTGATTCCTACCCTGACCCTGGGCATCCCCGGGGAATCCGTAACGGCAGTCCTCATGGGCGGCCTGATCATTCACGGCCTGCAGCCGGGACCGGAACTGTTCACGAAGTATGCGGAAATGACGTATACGTTCTTCGGCGGTTTCGTGGTCATCCAGTTCTTCATGCTGGCCATCGGCCTCATCGGCTGCCGCCTGTTCGCTAAGATCGCCCGGGTGTCCGACGCCATCCTGATTCCCTGCATCTTCGTGCTGTGCGTGGTGGGCTCTTTCGCCATCAACAACAACATTTTCGACGTGGAGATCATGTTCCTGTTCGGTGTCATCGGCTACATCATGCGCAAGACGAACATGAATACGGCTGCTGTAGTGCTGGCCCTCATCCTGGGCCCATTGGGTGAAAAAGGCCTGCGCCGCAGCCTGAGCTTGTCCGGCGGCGACCTGAGCATCCTGCTGTCCACGAATATCTGCAAGATTTTGCTGGCGTTCTGCCTCATCAGCCTGGTCAGCCCGTTCCTGGTCAAGGCGTTCAAAAAGAAAGAATAGGGTACACCCCCACCACCGTGCTACGCACGGTCCCCCGCCCCCGCTAAAGCGAGGGCGGACTTTTTTTATACCATATCCCTAATCTGGCAAACCCACCACCAGCCTGCGGCTGGTCCCCCGCCCTTGAAAAGGGCGGACTTAACTAATTCCCGTCCGTACAGTTTAACTCTTCCTTGTTGCCGCAGGCCACTAGTGTAAGAAATTATAATTAATTTTCATATTCAACTTCGTAGGGGTTTGCCAGAAGGACCGTAGGTCCTGGCGGTAAACCCGCCATCCAGGCTGTTCGACGTATTTTTCGGGCTTACCGACGCTACGCTTTGGCAAGCCCCTACGGGTTAGTACAAACAGAAAGTTATTTGAAAATTCCGATACTAGTGAACTGTCCCCCTTGTCAAGGACACTTTTTTTCGTCAGACTTCAGACTCTTTCG
>OMUE01000055.1 GCA_900314165.1 uncultured Acidaminococcus sp. | reverse complement strand
CTTTTTCATGAGCGTTTAAGTCCTAAATGGCTCACTTTTATATTAGCATTCACATGCCTGCTGCTGTTCTGTTCTACAGCCTTTGCCTGCAATTACACGTCAGGCAGAATGGTGACGCTGGAAGCGGTACAGCAGGGAAGCACGCCGGCTGTTTCTACAGCGGACTTTTCCGAGGGGGACTGCAGGGTACGGTTTGCAGTGAAAAGGGAAAATGGAAAGGACACCTTGGTCTGCCTGCAGCTGGACCGGCAACGGGTCCTGTGGTCCAGCGAAGAAGACAAGGTTTATGGGTACCACGCGTACACGGTGAAACAGCTCTGGGATGCTTTAACCGGCCGGTATTATTACGCCGTCCTGTGCTGGTATGCGATGGATGCTACGTACAAGGGTTACCTGCTGGGCTTTGTTCCCGGAACCCGGCAGTTTCTGGAGTACGTGAACTCCCGAAACCTGGCTGTAGGAGATTGCGGCAATGTGGACTTTGAGGCCGTGAACGGGAAGTTGTACCTGTGCTTTTTCAACATGGGCGGCAGCTCCCGGTATTACAAGCTGAACTGGGATTCTGAGGCACGAGGCTTTGACTATGTGAAGGTGCAGGAGGTATGGAACTAAGTAATTAGGAAGAAAGATGTCTGATGTTGAATGGTAGGGGGTCCGCTGGACGGACACCCCCACCACCGTTCCAGCTCCCGGATTCCCCGGATAGGAACGGTCCCCCGCCCCCGCACTGTGCGAGGGCGGACATGAGAAAAGGAGGTCTTTGCTCGTGAACATAGCGAATTCTGATTATGGTGGCGTAAAAGAGGTGGAGGTTGAAGCAGCGGTTCGTGGGAAGCGCCGGATCTTTGTGAACGGCGTCATTGACATGCATATGGCCAACGATTTCCTTCAACAAGTTATGTATTTTGCCGAAAAAGAGAAGGATCGGCCCGTGAAGGTTTTCATCAATTCCCCGGGCGGCAGCGTGGAAGCCGGACTTCTCATGTACGATGTGATCCAGACCGGGCCTGTGCCCCTGGAGCTGTATTGCGTAGGCAGTGCCTACAGCATGGCGGCTATCCTCTTTGCCAGCGGCCGTCATGGGCGGTACCTGCTGCCCCATTCCAAAGTCATGATCCACGAGCCGTCCCTGGAAGCGGGCATCGGCGGCAAGACCAGCTCCATCCGGCTGCTGGCTATGGATATGGCAAAGACGAAGGACGACCTGGATACGCTGTTAGCTCAGCATACGGGACATCCGAAAGAGGAAATCGATGAACTGACGAAGGAGGACCGTTTCTTTACGGCCCCGGAAGCTGTCGACTTTGGCCTGGCCGACGGTATCAAGGATTTTGCGGACATGGCTGCCTGATTTGACGGAGGTACATGGATGAGTAAAGAACCCTTTGATTTGTTCCCTCTGGGGAAAGACAAAAGATGTCACGTGTCCACGAATTGCGCTGAGACCCAGGTGAACAACAACATCCTGGTCGTAGGCGGCAGCGGTTCCGGCAAGACTATGAGCGTCCTGGATCCTATGCTGCTCCACCTGCAGCACGGCAACGCCGTCAGCGTCTTCACGAAGCATAGCCAACGGACCGATGACCTGAAGCAAATCCTGGAAGGGCGGGGCTACAAGGTCTATACCCTGGATTTCACGAAGCCCGAAACCTGCCGCTTCGGGTACGACCCGCTCCACTATTGCTCCACGGACAATCAGATCACGGAATTGGCCACAAGCATCGTCTGCAGTAAAAGTGATAAGAACGTAGAGGTACAAAAAGATCCGTATTGGGATAATAGTGCCGCCAACCTGTTGGCTGTGTTGCTGCGCTTTGTCAGCAACGGTCATTATGCCGGCGGACGTACGCTGGCCGACGCTCTGGAGCTTGTAGATTGCCTGTCCCGTACGAACTGGCAGCTGCCGGAAGCCCAGGAGTCTGAGCAGGACTATCTGTACTTCCAGGATGGCGATGAGCCGGATGAAGAGCCGGAAGACGAGAAATCTGATGATTTCATGCTGGATCAACTGTCCCACCTTGCTGAGGTAGATCCTAATGGGGCTGCTCTTTGGAAGACGCTGCTCAATGGTGAGGCTGCGGGTATGAAGGCAAGTATCCAGGGCAGCCTGCTTACGCCGCTGAAGCTGATGTTCACCCCATCTGTATGCACGCTGATGAAGAAGAAGCCTTTCGACTTTGGTTGGCTATTAAAGCCGAAGACCGTTCTCTTTGTCTATACGTCCCCGGTGGAAAAGGCTTTGCATATGTTCATCAGCATTTTCTACAGCCAGCTGTTCCGGTATCTGTTCCAGGCTGCCGATGCCCGGCCGGATCAGGTCCTGCCTCATCCGGTGTACGTGCTCTGTGACGATTTTGCTACGGGCTGCACGGTCCCGGAATTTCCGCAGCTCATCTCCATTTTCCGGGAAAAGGGGATTTCCACTACGCTGCTCGTCCAATCCGAAAGCCAGCTGACCGGACTGTATAACGAGGTCAATGCCACTACCATCATCAATAACTGCGACACCTACATCTACCTGGGCGGGAATGACCTGAGCTCCGTCGACAACGTCTCCAAGCGACTCAACATCCCGTATACGGAAGTCCTGTACATGCCCATCGGGCGGGAATATTTCTTCCGCCGTGGCCAGAGACCCATTACTACGGAACGCTACGACTTCTGCCATGACCCGCTGTATGAAAACCGGAATCAAAAGCAATCCCGGACGGGCCGGGAAAAGAGCAAGGCGCAGAGGGCCTGAGATATTTGTAAGAACATCCTCGAATCTCTTTGCTAACTTCATCGCAATGGCGGCAAAGTGTTTGAGCTGTGGAATTAATGGAGGACACTATGGATCAACTGACGAAAATCCTTGAAGACCTTACGACTAGCGACTTCCAGGACCGTGAACAATTCACGGATCTCTTGGAGAATTTGAGAGAAGAACTGCAAGATCATCGTGCAGAGCCGGACCTGAAAAGGGTCCGGGCTGCCCTGCAGCAGTTGGCAGACCAGATGGAAGCTGCCGGGGTTAAACCGGGGCAGGACAGCTATGACCTCCTGAATCCCATGGAGAAACTGCTCTGTGATTTCAAATTCCGGAGAGCTTCAAATCCAGGAACGAATCGTCCAGTCTTTTCCTTTACCCCATTCTATGAAACTTATGCTGAGGTACTGCTGCTGAGTCATCGGTTCGCCGAGGCTGGCGCCATTCTGAAAAAAGCACTGGCCTGGAATCCCTTCAGAGCCTATCTGTACCGGCTGTATGGCTGGACTGTCCTGGAACAAGGCGATATGGCGGCAGTCCGCAAGGCTGCACTGGATCTGCTGGCTGTCGCCTGCACGCCGGAAGACGTATCTGTAGCCTATTGGAATCTGGCCACGTATTACCTGGACCGGGAAGAGTATGATGCGGCCTATTGCTGCTACCTCATGAGCCGGACCTATGATCCGGAGCACGGGGATTACGAAGAAGCTTTGGAAGAAATCCGGCAGGAGAGCCCGGAACCGATTCGGATCAGGAACCGTGGAGATAGACTGGATGTATTGGAACGGTATCAGATTCCTTATGGAAAAGTCCTGGAGACCGCCCGTCTGGCCACAAAACTTGGCATGTTCTTGTATCAGAAGGGAGATTTTCCCCTGGCCGGATATTTCCTGACCAGTGCTTATGGCTTGAGCCACAACAAACGCGTTAAGGAAATGCTGGACCAGATTGAGGAAAAACAGGAGCAGTGGAACTGATTGGACGAAAGACCTCGCCACGTGGTTTGATAGATAAACACTTGGCACCTAAAAACAACACAGGTTAGCGTATAAGATACATAATTTTAACAAATTGAGAAAATTTCGTAGTATTCTTACTATTCAGGTGCTAGAATAAAATTATTCATGTAGCTTTAAAAATATAAGCAAATGAAAGAAAATTGGGGAGGGGAACATCAATGGGAAAGAGCTTCTTTACACGAAAGGTTGTCAGTGCTTTGCTGGGTATGTGCCTGATGGGCATGGCTGCTGTGTGCCAAGCCTATGTGGACGATGCCCGGATTATGGACAGCTTCAATGAAGACAATGAGATGATCATGTATGATTATCTGAATCAGAATGATTTTAGGTTTTATAATAAAGTCAATCAGACAGATGCCTATATTAAAAAGGATAATAGCATGTTTATGGCTCTCAGTAATGTAGTGGGAATGACCCCTTTCTTCTGGGAAGCAGGCCAAATGAATTATCTTATCTTCCTGAAAAATGGCTACACTACGAATAAAGGAATTCATGTGGGCAGTAAGTTGCAAGATGTTTTGAATGCCTACGGATCAGTATATAAACCCAATCGAACCGATATCTATACGAATGATCCAAACACTGGATATTTTAATGAGGGTTCACATAGCTATGAAACAAATTATGGAATGAAGAGGGAGTTCAAGTATTATAATTTAACTTATTATGATCGCAATCGTCACTGGCTGCAAATCCTTGTAGACAAGTCTGATAAGAAAGTTAAAGCAATTAGTTATGCATACGGATCTCCACGCTTTGGCGAAAGTCAAGTGAATGATTTACCCTCTACGTTATATAGTTGGGGACTGTACCGGCATATACTACCGGTGAAGGATAACCCTTTGAAGAACTTATGGACAGATATTGAAAACATTTTCCATTAAAGATAGGAAAAATCATATCAACAAAAAATGCCAATAACTCCTTCTCACGTTTAAGGTCTCACTGGAGGTGGTTCTATGAATATTGTTTTGATGCTTGTGACCTTTGCGGTGAACTATATTATTCTTTCGATATGTATGACTTTCCCTGTAACGCTGTTGTATTTCTTTGGCCCAGGAGGAGAAGCCTTGGCAAACCAGATTCTTGATTCCGGGTTTGCTTTCTATTCGGCGCTGATCCTGATTCCGGCTCTCCTGTCCATAATTCCGGCTTTCCAACGGATTATGATGTTTTTTAGTCCGTTTAAACCGGCTCAGGGAGAAGATTTGGAAAAAATTCAGGCTGCTTTGGCACCTGTGCTGCAACGGGGTGGTCTGGATTCCAGCCAATTTAATCTGTATATGAATCCGGACAGTTCCCTGAACGCATTTGCTTTTGGGAACAATAATATCGTTGTCAATGAATCACTCCTGAAATCTTTCCCACAAGAAGAGCTTACGGGCATCCTGGCTCACGAAATGGGCCACCTGCAAAAAGGGCATACGAAGAGCTCTCTTGCTATATGGGGAATGAGTATGAGCAACCAGCTTTTCTATAAGTGTTACTCTATCTTCGTGCGGATCGTAAACGTGATCATGAAGCTGATTCCCTCGTGGGATTCTGTCCGCTTTTTTTCATTCCTCATTGCTTTTATTTTATCCTTTTTCAGTCTCATACTACGGGCTGCTAATTTGCTGCTGAACTTTCCACTGACGCTGTTCAATAGGTTTTGCAGCAGGCAGGATGAATACGAAGCCGATCATTACGCCTGCGAACTGGGGCTGGGCAGGAATCTGTATAATGGTCTGTACCGTCTGGATAGTGACACCCAACAACAGAAACTGGGCTTTTTTGATCGGATCCTATCCACGCATCCTGATATGCCTGAACGACTGAAGCGGATCCATAGCAGCGTGTTGGAAGATACACAAAGTGGACAAGAATTAGCGGAACCGGCTCAAACGGAAACCAAAGAGCCCGACACAGCCACGATCAGTGAGACGCCTGTCGTTGCCGCGCAAGAGAAATTTCCTGTGAAATGTCCTAATTGTGGTGAAGAACTCACGATACCGGACGGGATTTATTGCGGGAATTGTGGAGCGGATCTTCGCAAGTGGGCAAAGTGTCCCGCGTGTGGGGCGTATATAGATAAGGGCATGCAGTATTGCACGGAATGTGGCCAAAAATTGGCTGAACCGGGTGATGAGAAGGCAAAAAAAGCTGAAACTACCATGCTTAGCAAAAAACTTGGCATTGCAGCCCTGGTGGTGGCTTGTCTGGCGCTGTTCTTTGTAGTATGGAATCGTCGGACACCGGCAAAGCCGGTGAATCCCGGTAAGCCTGCACAGCAGGCGGAAACGAGTGCTAAGGTTCCGCAGAAGCAGGAGACTCAGAAACAAGACACTAAGAAACAAGAAACTCAGAAACAAAAGGCTAAGAAGGAATATGAACGTGATGAAGATGGGTTTCATCATATGGACTCCGATCCTGTGTTTATGAATATCCCAGGAGAAACAGGATCTGGAATCGCTACGTATGTAGACCTGAGCTCTATCACGGTTAAGGAAACTCCGGAATACAAGCAGTCTACGTACATCTTAAAATGCTATGTTCGGGATTATCCCGGCTTTGACAGGCATGTAGAATATAAACTGGGGTCAGATATCCTGATGAAGAATGGGGACATCTATTCTGCCAGAAAGCCTTTGAACAGTGAGGAAGAATTGCAATTTGAGTTGAGTCTTCCACATACCAAAAAAGATGATCGAATTGCCAAAACCAGAGCTACAGTATATAAAATTTTTAAAGAAGCAGGGAAGTGGAAAAAGAAGTAAGGGAAACTGGGGAAGATGTCAGATAGTAGTATAACAAACCACAATTAACTTTCATAATACACAAACCCGTAGGGGCGCATCGTGAGATGCGCCCAACAAGGAATCCTTTACTGAACAGCTTTAGTGGGCTTATCTTACGATAAGCCCCTACGGAGTCGTATTGGAATTTAGCGTATGTTTTAAGTTATAAGTGAAAGTTAATTACGGTTTTCTATAGTAGGCGTTATTGGGTCCGCTGGACTACCCCCTCGCCAGCTTCGCAAGGGTTCTGCCCAGCCCCACCACCATCGCAAGCGGCTCCGCCGTACCCCACCACCATTCCTTTCATGAGATCTAAGGATAGGAATGGTTCCCCGCCCCTTCTGGGCGGACTGGCAGGTTGCCAGCTTCGCTGGCCTGAATGGAGTCGGTTCTCCTCCCCTGCGGGGATGACAGGCCCGCAGGGCGGCCTCATCGCTCTTCTAACTGGTGCGGCTATGCCCTGGTGGATCCTCCACAGAGATAAAAAACAGTAAAGAAGGTGCTCCTGATGGAAGATATGAAATCTAAAGGAACGGTACCCGGGTCCCGATGGGTCATCAGGGATCCATGGAAGTAGCCGATGGGGTAGCAAAGGAATAGAGCTATGAAAATCATCATCTCTCCTGCTAAAAAAATGAAAAGGGATCCGGAGAGCCAGCTGGCTATGACAAAACCGGTATTCCTCGCAAAAGCGGAAAAACTGAAGAAATGGATCCGGCAGCTTTCCTATGAGCAGCAAAAGGCCCTGTGGCAGTGCAACGATGCGATTGCCCAGGAAAATGCGGAACGCTTTGCCCATATGGACCTGCACAAAAATCTGACACCGGCTTTGCTGGCCTATGAAGGGATCCAGTACCAGTACATGGCACCGGTGGTCTTTGAAAATCAGGAATTTTCCTATGTGCAGGACCATCTGCGGATCCTGTCCGGCTTTTATGGGGTCTTGAAGCCCTTTGACGGGGTGGTGCCCTACAGGCTGGAAATGCAGGCCAAAGTCCATCTGGACGGGCTGAATTCCCTGTATGCGTTTTGGGGAGATGCCTTATACCGGGAAGTCATGGATGACAGCCGCACGGTGATCAATCTGGCGTCTAAAGAATATGGGAAATGTGTGGAAAAGTATCTGAAGCCGGAGGACCGGTGGATTACCTGTATCTTTGGAGAACTGATAAAAGGCAAAGTCGTCCAGAAAGGCGTCTATGCCAAAATGGCCCGGGGCGAGATGGTCCGCTACCTGGCGGCCCAGGCTATCCAGGAACCGGAACAGATGAAGGCGTTTTGCTGGAGTGGGTACCGGTTTGCAGAAAACCTAAGTGATGAAGTGACGTACGTGTTTGTGAAATAAAAAATAAAAAATTGTTGACAAAATCCTTGTTTTCGCTTATTATATGCATGTACATACAAATAGATGCTACGGACCAAGAGATATTCCATGGGAACTCTACAAGAGTTTCCGGCACAGCTGAAAATATCACCAGTGGAATCCGTACTAAGAGGAGGTGGCCAATGACTTGCACGGAAGTGTACCCGGCACTGGGACGCTGGCTGGATAAAAGCGCGAAGTTCCGGCAGGAAGAAAAAGCCTTGGAAGACAAAGTGGCTCAGGTGAGCCGGCTGGGACTCAACGAGTTTTACCTGCTGTATTACCTGAAGAAATGTCCGACCCGGCATATGCGGGTCCAGGAAGCCCAGGAATTGATCCAAATGAGCCAGAGCGCTTTAAGCCGGCTGATTCAGCGGCTGGAGAACCTGGAACCGGCACTGGCCGTCCGCCGCACCTGCAACATTGACAAGCGGGGCGTCTATGTACACCTGACTCCGGAGGGAGAAGAAGTGTACAAGA
Organism: uncultured Acidaminococcus sp.; assembly: GCA_900314165.1. The sequence continues at coordinate 162 of OMUE01000055.1, read as the reverse complement.
AGGTTGCGGAGGCTATAAGGCCGATTTTAGAAGATAGTGAAAAGTGAACAGGGAAGAGGGAACAGGGCGCACGCCGCTGCCCCCTCGCCTGCTTCGCCGGTCCTCTCCCCCTACGGGGGCGACAGTCATCGGATCCACGATGATGGGGCTGAAATTTTTTTA
>OMUE01000242.1 GCA_900314165.1 uncultured Acidaminococcus sp. | reverse complement strand
TGTAGAAGCGGACAGCGGCGCCATCGGCGGCAAGGGCAGCCATGAATTCATGGGCCTGGCCGAAAGCGGCGAAGCAGGCATCGTGTACTGCGACAGCTGTGATTATGCAGCGGACGTGGAAAAGGCCGAATGTGCAGCCATCGAAGCACCTGACGAAGAAGCTCTGCCTCTGGAAAAGAAAGTGACGCCTCACTGCAATACCATTGAAGCGGTCTGCAAATACCTGAACGCCCCTGTGCTGAAGTCCGTAAAGGCTGTGGCCTTCGTAACGGACGACGGCCGGCTGGTGCTGTGCTTTGTCCGTGGGGATAAGGAAGTCAACGACACGAAGGTTGTGAACGCCGTAGGCTGCAATGAAGTGGAAATGGCTCCGGAGGATCTGATCCGGGCTGCCGGTACGGTTCCCGGTTTTATGGGACCTATCGGCCTGGATGCAGAAAAGACCATTATCCTCATCGACCATACGGTTATGAATATGCATAACGTGTGCTGCGGCGCCAACGAAAAGGATCTGCATTATGTAAATGCCGAACCGAAACGGGACTTCGTGTATACGAAGGTCTGCGATATTTCTACGGCTGTAGAAGGGGATAAATGCCCTCATTGCGGCGGTACTCTGAAGGCAGTCCGGGGCATTGAAGTGGGCCAGGTGTTCAAACTGAACACGAAGTACAGCTCTGCTCTTCATGCTACGTACCTGGATGTAGATGGCAAGGAACAGCCTATGTATATGGGCTGCTACGGCATCGGCGTAGGCCGGACCCTGGCTGCTATCATCGAACAGCACCACGACAAGGATGGCCTGATCCTGCCGAAGTCCGTGGCTCCTTATGAAGTTATCGTACTGCCCCTGAACGTGAAGGATGAACCCAGCTACAACAAGGCGCTGGAAATCTATGATGCTCTGCAGAAAGCCGGTATCGACACCTTGATTGACGACCGGGACGAACGGGCCGGCGTAAAGTTCAAGGATGCCGACCTGATTGGCGTTCCTCTGCGCATCGTCGTTGGTCCTCGGACCATGAAACGGGGCGCAATGGAAGCCAAATTGCGGTTTAATGGCGAAGTAGCTGACATTCCTCTGGAAGGAGATTACCTGACGGCCATTAAAGCCATGTTGGACAAAGCCTATTAATCAAACAGAAGGGAGGGAACGGGCATGGTGGACAGCCTGTTGGAACTGTTGGTTCCCTATGGGTTCATGATGAAGCGTATGCTGCTGGCAGCATTTCTGGCAGGGGTCATCGGCATTGAGCGCAGTGCCGGCGACCGGCCTGCAGGCCTCAGGACCCACGTGCTGGTAGCCACCGGTTCCGCCCTCCTGATGCTGGTTTCCCTCTACGGCGACGACGGTACGCCCTATATGCGGGATCCGCACCGGCTGGCAGCCCAGGTGGTCAGCGGCATCGGTTTCCTGGGTGCCGGCACCATCCTTCACGAAGGGCTGACGGTCAAGGGCCTCACCACGGCGGCCAGTTTGTGGATGGTGTCTGCCATCGGGCTGGCTTGCGGCTGCGGCCTTATCTTCCTATCCATTTTTGTGACAGCCATGACTCTGGTGACTCTGGTTTCCATTCGTAAGCTGGAGAAAAAAGTACTGCCGGAAGGGAAGAATTCCAAATGCAATCTGCGGATTATCCTGAATAAGGATCCCGACAATATGATGACCATCATGGATTTCTTCCAGGAACGAAACATCAAGACCCGGATTCTGAGCATCCATAATGATGCGACTCTGAACGCCATCAAAGTCGATGTAACGGTAAAAGTAGGAAAGTACTATAACGCCAATGAAATCATCAATGGCCTGAAGAATTCCAAGGCCGTGATGGAAGTCTTACTATTGAATCAATAAGAGGTAGGTATGAGCTCTTGTGAATATAGACTGGTTCCGGAAAAATCCGTGTTTTTGGAATTTTTGTCCACACTGGATCTGTCCCCGGAACAGACAGCATGTATAAAGCAATTCCCTCTGTCATACGTGGAAATTAACGAAGAGAATAATACCTGGAAAATTGCCTATGAGGCGGATGCTACGTCTCTGCAGCAACAGGAACTGGCAGCGGTGGCCAAAAAGCTTTCCGCTGCTTGTTCTATTGCCCAGGTTTCCTTCGTCAATGTTCACGGGGATCATCTGGCAGCTCCCTGCCTGGAAGATTTAATTCCCCTGCCTGAAGAGCCGGAACCGGAGCCTGTGCCGGAAGAGGCTCCTGAAGTAGGGGCGGAACAAGTGTACCAGAGCCAGGAATACCTGCAGGCTCTGGAAGCTCTGGACGCCGAACATAACCGGGGCGTGAAATCCAACGGCGTGGTGTACGGCCGTAAAATCACAAAGGCTCCCCGTCCCATGCTGGAAGTCCAGGAAGAAGAAAACGGCGTAGTGGTAGAAGGCACCGTCGTAGGTTTCCGGCAGAGAGACCTGCGGACCAATGCCGTCATGCTGACCATCCTGGTGACGGACGAAACGGACGGCATGATGCTGAAAATGCGGTTCGGGGACCGGAATGAGAATAATGACCTGGCCAAGAACCAGAAAGAATGTGCCGACTTCATGAAGAACATTCCCGTAGGCTCTCATATCAAGGCCCAGGGCAATGTGATGGTGGACAAGTACGAAAACATGGAAGTGGTCATGACGCCCGTGAAGAGCATCATGCTGGAGCCTTCCAATAAACGGGAGGACAAGGCAGAAGTCAAGCGGGTGGAGCTCCACCTCCATACGAAGATGAGCAAGATGGACGGCCTGACCTCCATGGAAGACGTGGTGGATACGGCAGCCCGCTGGGGTCATAAGGCCCTGGCTATTACGGACCACGGGGTGGTCCAGGCTTTTCCCTTTGCCTATAAGGAACTCCAAAGCCTCCAGAGCAAGGGCAAGGACAACGGCCTGAAACTGATTTACGGCATGGAAGGCTATCTGTGCCATGCCAAAGAGGATAAGAAGAACTACCACATTATCCTGTTGGCGAAAAACGCAGAAGGCATGCGGAACCTGTACCGCATCGTGTCCCTGTCCCACCTGCAGTATTTTGGCGGCAAGCCCAAGCGGCCCCGGCTGACCAAGGGCCTGCTGGATCAGTACCGGAAGGGTATCATCGTTGGTTCTGCCTGCGCCGCCGGTGAACTGTATCGGGCTATCCTGGCAGGAGCACCTGACGAAGAACTGAAGAAAATTGCCTCCTATTACGACTATTTGGAAATCCAGCCTACAGGCAATAACAACTACCTGATCCGGGACAACCGATTTCCGGACATTACCACGGTGGAAGACTTGCAGGCTATCAATAAGAAAATCCTGGCTCTGGCGGATGAGCTGGGCAAGATGACCGTGGCGACCTGCGATGTGCACTTCCTGAATCCTGAAGACGCCATCGCCCGGAAAATCCTCCAGGTGGGCATGGGCTATCCTGACGAACCCCAGCCGCCCCTGTATCTACGGACTACGGAAGAGATGCTGGAGGAATTCTCCTATCTGGGAGACCGGGCCAAAGAAGTGGTCATCGACAACCCTGTGGCCATTGCGGACCAGGTGGAGGTCGTAAAGCCTGTGCCTGATGACGACCAGCTGTACGCCCCCTCCATTCCCGGGGCCAAGCAGAAGGTAGAATCCATGAGCTATGCCCAGGCCCACGCCTGGTACGGCCCTAAGCTGCCTCAGATTGTGGAAGACCGGCTGAAGCTGGAACTGAAGTCCATTATCGGCAACGGCT